>DATAJI010000287.1:0-13500 GCA_036262195.1 Solirubrobacteraceae bacterium | reverse complement strand
TCGCGTTCCTTCTGGATGACCGAGAGGTAGATCTTGCCGGTCGTGAAATTGCAGTCGCGAGTCAACGGGGCGTTGGTGAATCGCTCGTAGTGGCCGAGGTCGAGGTCGGTCTCGGCGCCGTCCTCGGTGACGAAAACCTCCCCGTGCTGGTAGGGCGACATCGTGCCAGGGTCGACGTTGATGTAGGGGTCGAACTTCTGCAGCGCGACGCTGAACCCCCGCGCTACGAGCAGACGACCGATCGACGCGGCGCAGATTCCCTTGCCAAGCGATGAGACGACGCCACCGGTGATGAAGATGAAACGAGGTCCGGACTGGCGGTCAGGCGTCAATTGCATCGTTAGGTCTCCCGATTGAGTCTAGATGGCGGAGGACGGGGGCACGCTCGACAAGTTCCGAAATTGAGCAGAACTCACCGTAGATCGTGACCACGACGAGCAGCGCAAGGGCGACGATCAGGCCGGCCGGCGAGAGCGTCAGCACGATCCAGATGCCGGCGAGCGCGCCGAGCAGGTTCGCTCCCGTGTCGCCGAGCATGCCGCGCTCGCGTAGGTCGTACACGCCGAGAACCAGGGCCGGACCCAGAAACAGCCCGACTGCCCAAAGCGGGCGCAAGGCGCCGCTAGCGATCGTCAGCCCGACGCCCAGCAGGACGAGCGCCTTGATCGCGCGACCTGGACGGAGGTCGATCAGGTTGAACGCGTTGGTTGAAAGCGCCAGCACCGCGGCGCTGAGGAGGAACCGACCGGTGTCGGGGGCGCGCGCGAGCATCACGAACAGCGCCAGGCCGATCGTCCCGACGGCCTTCAGCGTGCCGGTGTCCAGCCGCCCGGTGCGCAGCGTCGCCAGATTTCCGCGCCAGCCGCGCGCGTCTCCGGCGAGCGCGTCGTCGGCGAGACCGAGCAGCGCGACCCCGAGCACGAAGACGGAGATCCAGCCGACGTCCGACGCCAGCAAGGTCCGGTGGACCAGTTCTTGCACGAGCGCCAAGGGCCCGAGCGCGACCAGAGCCGCGGCGACGATCACGATCCCGAGCGGACAAGCGATCAGCCGGCCGCGGTAATTCTCGCGCGCGAGAGGGCCCGCCGCGAGCGAGAAACAGGCCGCCGGTGCGATCGCGAGCGCCGCGAGCGAGGAGCAAATCAGCGGCAGCGCGAGCATTCTTGCCACCGTAGCGGATGCTCCGGCGGTGCTCGCCGGGGCTTTGCCCCGGCTGCGCTCCGGCGTCGCCGCGCACGAGCGTTGCTGGAGGCGGGACGTGCGACACCTAGTCGCCGGCGGGCTTGGCTGACGCGACGCGGGTGCTCGCCCGGCTTTGCCGGGCTTGCGCGTATCCCGTCGGGCACGGGCTCGCGAGCCGGCTCGGGCTGCAGCGGCGTCTGTCGGGCGCGCGCTCGGGTGGTGCTGCTAGCGGGGCGCCGGAATGCCGGCGCGTTTGCGCAGCTCGAGGTAGTAGAGGGTCGCTCCGATCGCGACGAAGGGGAGCGCGACGGTGTCGATCAAGACGTTGCCGAGGACGACGACGGCGTCGCTGTTGACGGCGGTGGCGAGCGACTCGAAGATCGCGGTGGCGGCGGCCGAGGCGACGTCGGCCAAGAGCTGCAGGCAGATCAGGACGCCGGCAGTGTGCCACCAGCGCCCGCGGACCAGCGCGGCGCTGGCCGAGGCCGCCGCGACCCCGCGGTGGCCGTCGACGGCCACGGCCTGGACGACGAAGTACCAGCTGACCGCGATGTAGATGCCGGGAACGATCAGGATCAGCCCGAAGAGGACGGCGCTGACGAACATGATCACCACGAGCAGCGCCGGCGCGAACAGGTCGAAGCCCTGCTCGGCGACCTGCCGGATCGTCGGCGGCTGACCACCACCGAGCTCGATGACGACCGCGCGCGCCAGCATCGCCGTCACCAGCGGCACCGTCACGAGGTCGCTGGCCGCGAGGCCGATGTAGCCGTCCGCCGTCGAGAGCTGCTTGTGCACGCTCGCCGTCAGCTCGCCGAGGCCGGCGCCGATGACGACGTCGACAAATGCGACGACCGGGAAGGTGACGATCAGGATCAGCCGCACGTTCGCGCGATAGAAAGCGAACGCGGCGCGCAGCACCTCGCTGATCGGCAGCAGCGGTTGCGCGTTCACCTGACGCGGCCCCCGAGCAACCCTGCGTGAAAGCCAGACGCGAGCATCAATCCGATAGCAGCGCGCCTAGCTGGTGACGCCGAGGCCGAGCGCCGTCAAAGCCACGATCGCGACCGTCGCGACGAGGCCGGCGAGCACGACTGCGCGCGGCAGGGGAAGCGGGCGCCTGCGCTGCAGCCGGCTGACTCCCTTCGCGTCGACGAGGATCTCGCCGATCCGCAGGCGCGTGAGGAAGCTCGAGGAGGCGCCTTTGCGGTCGCGGTCGAGGAACTCGACGAGGTTGAGCTGCGAGCCGACGGAGACGATCAGCGAGGCTCCCTTCTCGGCCGCGATCAGCATCGCGACGTCCTCGCTCGTTCCCGGCGCGGGCACGACCGTGTGCGCGAGACCGAGCCGCTCGAGGCGCGCGCGTCCCGGGGCGCGTCCGTCACGGTAGGCGTGGGCGATCAGCTCGGCGCCGCAGCGGAGCGCGCGGTCGCTCGCGGAATCCATGTCGCCGACGATCATGTCCGGGCGCAAGCCGCTGTCTAGTAGACCGTCAACCGCGCCGTCAACGGCGACGATGATTGGGCGCACCTCGCGGATGTAGGAGCGCAGCGCGCGCAGATCGTCGAGGTAGCCGCCGCCGCGTACGACGACGAATGCCACGTGGTCGCGGAAATCGGTCTCGAGCGGCGGCAGCTCGAGCCTGCCGCCGACGAGCTCGCGCTCCTCGCGCATGTGCTCGATCGTGTTCAGCGCAAATCGCTCCAGCGCCTCGTCGATCTGATCGTGCCGAGTACGCGTCTGAGCCCTGAGCTCCTCGGCGCTCAGTCGGCGTCCGAGTGCCAGCAGCTCGCCGTCGCGGCGGACCTCGCCGTCGCTCGTGAGATCGAGCAGCTCGCCGTCGCTGCAACGCTCGAACAAGGAGTCGTCGGGCAGATCGATCAGCGCAACTCCCGCTTCGACGAGCAGCAGCGGTCCGATGTTCGGATAGCTGTCGCTGAGCGACTGGCCGGCGTTGAGCACCGCGCGGACGCGCGCCGCGATCAGGTCCTCGGCCGACACACGATCGAGACCGGCGTGATCGATGACCGCGATGTCGCCTGGCGCCAGTCGTTTGGCGAGCAGCTTGGTGCGCCGCCCGAGGCGAGCACGGCCCCGCAGCGGCCGCGGCTGTGAGCGGCGTATCACCGGCCTCGCGACTGCCTCGAGCATCGACACCGGGACGAGCCTAGCGGTCGCCTGCCCGGCGCGGCGCGCGACTAGACTTGCGCTGGCGATGCTTCGATTCGAGTCGCTCAAAGCAGCAGCCGAGACCGTCGTTCACAGACGGCCAGCCAGCGTCCTGCGCGATGGCTGAAGCGCCGGCTCGCGCGCCGGGCGTCGCCGCGCTAGGGACCTGGAGCGGCGGCCGATTCATGCGCTTCGGCGAGGCGATCGAGGCCGACCGGCTGGTCGAGCTGCTGCGCCCCGATGAGCGGCTCGACACCGTCCTGACCGCGGACGTCTACGGCGCCGGCGACGCCGACCGGTTGCTGTCGCTGGCGCTGGGCGGCGCTGTGCGCGCCGAGGTCTGCGTGGTCGGCGCCGTCGGACACGACTTCTATGAAGGTGAGCGGCAAGGAGCGAAGGGCTTCCCGCGGTTCACCGATCCGGCGTTGCGAGGGCCCGCCGAGTACGCCGGCTACCTGCGGATGGCGACCGAGCAAAGCCTCGAGCGCTGCGGGCTCGACAGCTTCGACGTGTTGCTGCTGCACAACCCGGACCGGATCGGCTACACCAGCGAGGTCGTCTGGGAGGCGATGGCGGCGCTCCGCGACGCGGGCCTCGCCGGCGCGATCGGGGTCGCTCCGGGGCCCGCGAACGGCTTCACGCTCGACGTGATCGGCTGCTTCGAGCGCTTTGGCGAGCTGATCGACTGGGCAATGCTGATCCTCAACCCGCTCGAGCCGTGGCCGGGCGAGCTGGCGCTCGCCGCGGCCGACGCGGCCGATGTCAAGGTGATCGCGCGAGTCGTCGACTACGGCGGCCTGTTCTGGGGCGACATCAGCGCCGGCCATGCGTTCCGGGCTGACGACCACCGGGCGTTTCGCCCCGCGGGCTGGGTCGAGGCGGGACTCGAGCGGATCGAGACGATGCGTCCGATCGCCGAGCGTCACGGCGTCACGCCGTTGCAGCTGGCCTGCTCGTGGGACCTAGCGCACCCAGCCGTCAGCTGCGTCGTCCCGACATTGATCCAGGAGAGCGGCGCTGGCGCGCGGGCAATCGAATCCAAGCGTGCGGAGCTCGCTGCACTGCCACGCGAGCGGCTGCTCGACGACGACGAGGTGGCGCTGATCCGCGCCCTCGGCGACAACACCGGATGCATGACGCTGAAAGGCGCAACGCCCGACCACGAAGGCGCTGAGCTGCCCGACCGCTGGGAGATCGCCGAACAGCAGCTCGAGCTAGCGGCGCGCTGGCAGATCGACCCCGAAGTCGATCTACGCCAGCACGCCACGCACACCGCCAGCCGCTAGGCGCGCACGAGCGACGGCGCTCAGGCGCCGCCGAGACGCGTCACCCCGTAACCCTGATCACGGAGCGCCGTGAGAATCGCCTCGGCGTGCTCCGCACCGCGTGTCTCGAGTGTCAGCTCGACGCCGGTCTGGCGGACGTGCAGATCGACGGCGTCGCGAACGTGCTCGACGCTCAAGAGGTTGCCGCCCGCCTCGGCGACGCAGCTCAGCAGCGCAGCCAGCCCCCCCGGGCGGTCAGAGACGAGTGTCGCAACGCGCAGCCGCCTGCCGACCGCCGCCTCATGGCGCTGCGCGACGAGCGCGAGCAGACCGGCGTCGACGTTGCCGCCCGACAGGACAACGACAGTCGTGCCGCTCTGCGCCGGGAGCACGGCGCCCGCGAGGAGCGCCGCCACCCCGACCGCGCCGGCGCCCTCGACGACGAGCTTTGCTCGCTCCATCAAGAGGACCATCGCCTCGGCGATGTCGTCCTCGCGCACGACACAGACCTCGTCGACCCAGCGCTCGACGAGCGGCAGAGTGATCTCTCCCGGACGCTTGACCGCGATGCCGTCCGCAATCGTGCTCGCGCCGGCGACCGCGACCGCCGCGCCCCGGGCCAGCGAGGGCGGAAAAGGCGCCACCGCCTCGGCCTGCACGGCAACGACGCGGACGTCCGGGCGCGCAAGCTTGATCACGCCGCCGACGCCACTGACGAGCCCGCCGCCGCCGAGCGGCACGATCACCATCGCGAGGTCGTCGATGTCGTCCAACAGCTCGAGACCGATCGTGGCCTGGCCGATGATCACCTCCTCGTCGTCAAAAGGGTGGATGAACGCGGCGCCGGTTTCGCGTGAGCGCTCAAGCGCGGCCTGCAGGCAATCCTCAACACCGGCGCCACCGAGGACCACCGTGCCGCCGTAGCCACCGACCGCCGCGACCTTCGAGACCGGCGCCTCGCTCGGCATGAACACCTCGCAGGCGACGCCGCGGGCCTGCGCCGCATAGGCAAGCGACTGGGCGTGGTTGCCGGCGCTGCCGGCAACCACAGCGGGCGGGTCGTGGAGGCTCGCGAGCTTGACGAGCGCTCCGCGCAGCTTGAACGAGCCGGTCCGCTGCAGGCTCTCAGCCTTGAGCAGGATCCGCCCGCCGCAGCGCTGCTCGAGGGTGCCGGAGCTGAGCAGCGGCGTGCGCCGCGTCAGCCCCTGGACGGTGGCGAGAGCCTCGCGCGCCGCGCCGGCTACGAGGCGCCGTTCGACCTCGTGCGCGCGGGCGCCTCCATCCATATGCATCCACAGTACTCGTCGGCTGGCGTCACTGAGCGAGTGTCAGCGACGCCGTTCCACGACGAGCGCCCGCCTATGCCGCGCGCAGGAGCTCCTGGGCGTGGCGCCGCGCGCCGTCGTCGCGCTCGTCGGCGCCGAGCATCCGTACGAGCTCCTCGACGACCTCTCCGCCAGCAAGACGCGTGACTGTGGTGCGAGTCGTCTGCGCGGCCGTGTCCTTGGCGATCGTGAAGTGGCGCGCGGCCAGCGAGGCGACCTGCGGCAGGTGGGTGATCGCGAGGATCTGGCGCCCGTCGGCGAGGGCGCGGAGCTGCTCGCCGACGGCGCGCGCGGTGTGGCCGCCGATCCCGGCGTCGATCTCGTCGAACACGAGCGTCGCGTGCCCACCACCGTGCGCCGCGCCGAGCAGCGCGAGCATGACGCGCGAGAGCTCGCCGCCCGACGCCGTGTCGCGGAGTGGCGCCGCCGGCACTCCCGGGTTCGGCGCGATCACGAACTGCGCCTGCTCGACGCCAAATGGCCCTGGCTCACAGGGCACGAGCACTACGTCGAAGCTCGCCTGCTCCATCGCAAGGTCCGCGAGCCGCTCGGCGACGGCGCCGGCAAGGAGCGGCGCCGCGGCAGCGCGCGCGCCGCTCAACTCCGCGGCGAGCGCAGCGTGCTCGCGCTGGGCCGCCTCAAGGCCGGCCTCAGCCGCCGCCATCGCGTGCTCCGCGCCAACCAGCTCCTCGCGGCGCGAGCGGCAGCGCGCGGCGTGCTCGAGGACGGCCTCGATCGTGCCGCCGTGCTTGCGCTCGAGCCGGGCGATCGCCGCCAGCCGGTCCTCGATCTGCTCGAGCCGTCCGGGGTCAGCCTCGAGACTCTCGGTGTAGTGGCGCAGCTCGCTCAGCAGGTCCTCGCCCTCGAGCGCGAGGGCACCGGCGCGCTCGGCGAGCACGGCCAGCTCGGGATCGAGGTCGCTCACGCCGTCGAGGCTCGAACGGGTCGCAACGAGCCCTGCCAGAGCGCCCGATTCGTCTTCGGCCAGCGCCTGCTCGGCTCCGGCGGCCGCCAGCCGCAGTCCCTCGATGTTCCGCAGCCGGTCACGGTCGCGGACGAGGGCTTCGCGCTCGTCCGGCTGGGGGTCGAGCTCCTCGATCTCACGCAGCTCGAACTCGAGCAGGTCGAGCTCACGCTCGCGCGCGCCGGCGAGCTCGTCGAGGCGCGCCAGCTCCGCACGCGCGTCGCGCACCGCATGCCAGGCCGCGACGCAAGCGGCGCGGCGCTCGATCTGCCCCGGCCCGGCGGATCCGTCGAGGATGTCGAGCTGCGCCGCGGAGAGCATCAGCTTGCGATGCTCGTGCTGCCCGTAGAACGACAGCAGCTCGCTCGCCAGGTCGCGCAATTCACCGACCGTGATCGAGCGCCCGCCGAGATAGGCCCGCGTGCGACCGTCAGCGCCGACGCGCCGGGCCAGCACGAGCTCCGCTGCATCGTTCGGGAGATGCTCGCTGCGCAATCCTGCCGGCAGCTCGAAGATCCCCTCCACGTACGCCTCGGAGCTGCCTGGTCGCACCACTCCCGGCTTCGCCCGGCCACCCAGCAGCAAGTCGAGAGCGTGCGCGAGCACCGTCTTGCCGGCGCCCGTCTCGCCGGTGATCACGTTGAGACCCGGAGCCAGCTCGAGACGTGCGTCCTCGATCAGCAGCAGGTTTTGGACAGTCAATTCGAGCAGCATCTCCTGACACGGTGTAGCAGCGCGCGGGGACGGAACCGGCATGGCCAGCGGAGCCGATCAGCGCTGCGTGGAGCGCCGAATGCTCAGCGCGCGAGGCGTCCGAACTTCTCGCGCAGCCGCCGGTAGAAGCTCGCGCCGAACATCTGCGCGAGCGTCGCGATGCCATCGACGAACCGCGCCTCGATGCCTTCGCCGACGGCGATCTCACCGACGGGCCGGCCGTCAACCGTCAGATCGAGCGGCTCGCGGGAGCTGTTGTGAAGCGTGAGCAGGTCGGTCGGCGAGGTGACGAGGGCGCGGGCGCTCAGCGAATGCGGGGCGATGAACGAGACGACCATGCCCTTGACGCCCCAGGCGAGTACCGGGCCACCGTTTGCGAGGTTGTAGCCAGTCGAGCCGGCGGGCGTAGCGATCACGAGCCCGTCGCAACGGACACTGCTGACCTCTTCGCCGGCGAGCGCGTAGGAAAGCTCGGCGACCCGGCCGCCGACCCGACGATGGAGCGCCACGTCGTTGAGCGCGAGCCAGCTCCCGCTCGCCGTCTTGATCTCGATCGCCGGAAGGCGCAGCAGCTCGAGCTCCATCTCCAACGCAAGCTCGAAGCCCTGGCGGATACCCGCCGGCTCAACGGTGGCGAGGAAGCCGACCTCGCCGAAATTCACGCCGAACACCGGCACCGACGTCCCGGCGTACTCGCGCAGGCAGCGCAGGATCGTGCCGTCGCCGCCGAGCGCGACGCAAAGATCGACGTCCTGGCCCGGCGGCTGGTCGATCGCGATCCCGACCTCGCTGCCCTCGAGCGCGTGCTTGCTCGTCTCCTCGTGGCTGAGCAACAGCGTCGCGCCGTACGCGGCTGCGATCTCGCCGAGCTCGCGCAGGGCCTCCCCGGTCTCCTCGGGTCGGGCGTGGCTCACAACCGTCGCCAGCGACACGGTCATCCGCCGTCGCCCTCCGCCGCGAGGCGCTCGAGCTCGCTCACCCCGACGCCCCCACGGCCCGGCTCGGCGAGCTGAACGAACGTCTCGAGGTTCCCCTTCGGACCAGGGAGGCCGCTCGAGAAGAAGGCGAGCACCGCGGCGCCAGCCGCGAGCGCAGCCGCCCCCACATCAACCAGCGCCCGGACGCGCAGCTCCGCGTCGCGGACCACGCCGCCCTTGCCGACGTTCCCGCGGCCGACCTCGAACTGCGGCTTGACGAGTGCGAGGGCGTCGAAGCGCGCGGCGGCGCAGGCCAGCACCGGCGGCAGAACGGTTCGCAGCGAGATGAACGAGACATCCACGACGATCAACTCTGGAGGGTAGGGCAGCATCGCGGGCGAGAGCTTCCGCGCGTTGGTCCGCTCGATGACCGTCACCCGCGGATCGCCGCGCAGGCGCCAGTTGAGCTCGCCGTAGGCGACGTCGAGCGCGGTCACGTGGCGCGCCCCCGCTTGCAACAGGCAGTCGCTGAAGCCGCCAGTCGATGCGCCGACGTCGAGCGCGAGCCGGTCGGCGACGACGACGCCGCTCGCGTCGAGCGCGTTCGCGAGCTTGATGCCGCCGCGCGAGACGAACCGCGGCGCTGGTGCGACCGCGACGTCGACGTCGCTCGCTACGAGCTGCCCCGGCTTCTCGGCGACAGCGCTGCCGACCGTCACCTCGCCGGCCAGGACGGCGGCTGCCGCGCGTGATCGTGACTCGAACAGCCGGCGCTCGGTGAGCAGCGCGTCGAGCCTCAGCTTCGTCGCCACAGCGCTACCGCGTGACACCCATGGTCGTGCGACTTTGGCTGCGAGGCGATCGGCCGCCTACAGCGCGACATCCTCGGCGCTCTGGCGCGACGCCGTCGCGACGCGCTCGGCGATCCGCTCGGCCGTGAAGCCGACCTCCTCGTGCAGTAGAGCGGGCGCGCCGTGCGTCACGTAGCGGTCCGGCAGACCGATGCGAATGATCCGCGTTGCCGGCGCCCCGGCCTCGTTGAGCGTCTCCCAGACCGCGCTGCCGAAGCCACCGGCAAGCACTCCCTCCTCGACCGTCACGAGCAGCTCGTGCTCGGCCGCGAGCTGCAACACGAGGGCGCTGTCGATCGGCTTGGCGAAGCGCGCGTCGGCGACGGTCGCCTCGATGCCCTCTTCGGCGAGCAGCTCCGCGGCATCGAGCGCCTTGCCGACGCCGCTGCCGTAGCCGAGCAGCGCGACCCGGCCCGCAGGCTCATCGCCGGCGGCGGAGCGCAAGATCTCGCCGGTCCCGATCGGGATCAGCTGCGGGCGTGCGGGCAGCGGCACGCCTTCGGCCTCGCCGCGCGGGTAGCGCAACGCAATCGGCCCGTCCTCGTAGGCGATCGCCGTGTGCAGCATGTGCACGAGCAGCGCCTCGTCGCGCGGTGCCATCAGCACGATGTTCGGCAGGCAGCGCAGGTAGGCGATGTCGAAGGCACCGTGGTGCGTCGGTCCGTCATCGCCGACGAGGCCCGCGCGATCCATCGCGAAGACGACCGGCAGGCGCTGAAGGCAGACGTCGTGGACGATCTGATCGTAGGCGCGCTGGAGGAAGGTCGAGTAGATCGCGGCAACCGGCCGCGCGCCCTCGAGCGCCAAGCCGCAGGCGAAGAGGATCGCCTGTTGCTCGGCGATCCCGACATCGAAGTAGCGCTCGGGCATCGCCTCCTGAAGGATGTTGAGCCCGGTGCCGGAGTTCATCGCGGCCGTGATACCGATCACGCGCTTGTCGCGTCGGCACTCGGCGACGAGCGCTTCGCCGAACACGGTCGTGTACTGCGGCGGGCGCGGCGCTCCGCTGCGCTTCACCGCCGGCGTCGGCTCGCCGTCGAGGATCGACAGCGGCTTGGCGGCGTGCCAGCGCTCCATCCCTTCGAGGCCACCATCCTCCGCCGGCGCAAAGCCCTTGCCCTTGACCGTCGCGATGTGGACGACGACCGGCCGCTGCGCGGCGAGCGCCTCGCGCAGCGCGACGCGCAGCGCGCGGACGTCGTGACCGTCGACGACACCGGTGTAGGCCCAGTCGAGCTCCTCCCACCAGAGCCCGGGCGCCCAGAACGCCTTGATTGACTCCTTCAGCTGCGGTCCGAGCCGCTCGAACTTCGAGCCGATGCCGACGGGCAGCTTCGTCAGGCCGCCCTCGACTCCCTCGCGGGCGTGCCAGAGGCGCGGGTTGAGGCGAACGCGGTTGAAGTAGCGCGACAGCGCGCCGACATTCGGCGCGATCGACATGCCGTTGTCGTTCAGCACGACGACGATCGGCGTCCCGAGACCGCCGGCCTGCGAGATCGCCTCGAACGCGACGCCGCCGGTCATCGCGCCGTCGCCGATTACGGCCACGACCCGCGCGTCCTGGGCCAGTCCGTGGCGCATCGCCTCCTTCATGCCGACGGCATAGCCGATCGACGTCGAGGCGTGCCCGGCACCGATGATGTCGTGCTCGGACTCCGCGATCGAGCAGAACGGCGCGAGCCCGTTGTACTGGCGGATCGTTGCCAGGCGATCGCGGCGCCCGGTCAGGACCTTGTGCGGATAGGCCTGGTGGCCGACGTCCCAGATGATCTTGTCGCGCGGCGAGTCGAGCAGCGAGTGCAGCGCGACGGCGAGCTCGCAGGTCCCGAGGTTCGCACCGAAATGCCCGCCGATCTCGCCGACCGTGTCGATGATGTGCTCGCGCACCTGCTGCGCGACCTGGGCGAGCTGGGCGTCGTTCAGCGGGTGCAGGTCGGCGGGTCCGTCGATCGTGTCGAGCAGCCGCTTTTTCTGGTTTGCGCTCATGAGGTTCGGGTGAAGATGAAGTCCGTGATCTGCTCGAGCTCCGGCGCGCCGACCGGGGCCGCCTCGGCGAGCGCCGCACGTGCTGAGTCGTGGGAGCGGCGTGCTAGGTCCCGCGCCTCGGCGAGGCCGTGCTCGGACACGTAGGTGCGCTTGCCGTGCCGCTCGTCGCTGCCGCTCGGCTTTCCGAGCGCGGCGTCTGTGCCAGTCACGTCGAGTATGTCGTCCACGATCTGAAAGAGCACGCCGAGCTCCACTGCGAAACGACCGTAGAGCATTGTCTCATCTTCGCTCGCTCCGCTGAGGAGCAGCGGACATTCGATCGCGGCGCCGATCAGCCGTCCCGTCTTCAGCTCGTGCAGCCGTCGCAGGCCGGCGGCGCCGGCTGGGGCTTTGGTGACGACATCGAGGTACTGGCCGCCGACCATGCCGTCGACGCCGGTCGCGGCCGCCAGGTGTCCGACGGCGAGCAACACGTTGAGCGGCTCGCCGAGCTGTTGCTCGACGATGTGGCGAAAGGCCTCGGCGTAGAGCGCGTCTCCGGCGAGGATCGCGACATTCTCGCCGTAGGCGACGTGGCAGGTTGGACGGCCGCGCCGGAGCTCGTCGTCATCCATCGCGGGAAGGTCGTCGTGGATCAGCGAGTAGGTGTGGATCAGCTCGATCGCCGCGGCGAGCGCCAGCACGCTCTCGGGCTCGCGACCCAACGCGGCAGCGGTCGCGAGGCAGAGCACCGGGCGAATCCGCTTCCCCGGCGCGAGCAGCGAGTAGCGCATCGCCTCATCGAGGCCGGCGAGATCGACGTCATCGCTGAAGCTGATCTCGGCCAGGTACGCGTCGACCGCGACGCGGAGATGGTCCGGGTAGCTCGCCAGGACCACTACAACAGCGTGTCCTGTGCCGGAGCGTGTTCCTCGGCGCCCAATCGGGCACGGTGCTCGAGCTCGGCGCTCGCCTCGCCGGCAATCGCTGCGCAGTCCTCGACGAGCGTTGCGGCGGCGTCCTGGGAGAGCTCTCCGGAGCGCAGCTGCGCGGCAGCTCGCTCGAGCCTGTCGATCAGCTCGTCGAGGTTGTCGTCCGTGGCGCTCATTGCGCCATTGTCGCGCAACGGCTCGACGTTGGACTAGTCATGGGCGAGCGCCCTCGCGCGCCTCGCGCAGAACGGCGGCAAGGATCCCGTTGACGAAGGCCGGCGCCTGCGCGCCGCAGAACTCCTTTGCGCTCTGCACCGCCTCGTCGATCGCGCCCTCGGGCGGGATCGGTCGCAGCGCCTCGACGGCGTCGCCGTGCAACATCTCGACCAGCGCGACGCGCAGGATGCTCCGCTCGAGCGGCGCGATCCGCGTCACGCTCCAACCGTGCGCGTGACGCTCGATCAGCTCGTCGAGCTCGGGCGCGAGGTCGGCTGCGGCGTGCGCCAGCGATCGCGTCAGCGGGCTGGCTCCACGTTCGAGCGTCTCCGCAAGTGGGCGGTCGGTGAGATCGTGCTGGTAGAGGGCGAAGACGGCCTGGCGGCGCTGCTCGCTACGTCGCATCAGTGGCCATCAGGCGCGCGAGACGTATTCGCCCGTGCGCGTATCGACGCGCACGCGGTCACCGATGTTGACGAACAGCGGCACATGCACCTGCGCTCCGGTCTCGAGCGTCGCCGGCTTAGTGCCACCACCGGACGCGGTATCGCCGCGCAATCCGGGATCGGTATCGGACACCTCGAGGTCGACCGCGCTCGGCAGCTGAATGTCGCCGGGCTCGCCATCGATGAACAGCAGGTCCACCTCATCGCTGGCCTTTGTGAAGCGCAGAGCGGGCGCAACCGTCGCCTCGGGCACCGCGAGCTGCTCGTAGGACGAGCTGTCCATGAAGTGGGCTTCGGCGCCGTCGGCGTAGAGGAACTGCATCTTCCGCGACTCCGTCCGGACGGAGCGGAATCGCTCCCCGGCACGAAACGTGCGGTCGATCACGGCACCGTCGGATACTCGCCGCAGCTTCGTGCGCACGAACGCCGCGCCCTTTCCTGGCTTGACGTGCTGGAACTCGAGGATCTTGAAGATGACTCCGTCAACCTCGATGTGGTTCCCGTTTTTGAATTGGTTGGTGGATATGGCCATTGGATGCCAGTCTAATGTGGCT
>DATAJI010000286.1:0-5007 GCA_036262195.1 Solirubrobacteraceae bacterium | reverse complement strand
GCGCCGCCGCTCTCGTTGCACCAGCTCGAAAAGGTTGACGGAGCGCTCACCGGCTGCGCGCTCGCGATCGCGGAGACCGGCACGATCGCGCTCGACGCTGGCGCCGGGCAGGGACGGCGCGCGCTCACGCTCGTTCCCGATCTTCATATTTGCGTCGTCAGCTCGGCGCAGATCGTGGCCGCTGTTCCCGAGGCGATCGCGCGTCTGGCGATCGGGGTGCGCGAGACAGGCCGGCCGCTGACGCTCATCTCCGGGCCGTCCGCGACGTCGGACATCGAGCTCGAGCGGGTCGAAGGAGTGCACGGCCCACGCCGACTCGAGGTGCTGGTCGTTAGCTGAGTCGGGGCGCCTCGCCATCGATGTTGCGACGTTCCCGAGCCGCGCTTGCGTCTGCAGGCAGCCCGCGGATTGGGGTTTCGTGCCAGACCGAGTGGACAGCCCGCTTGCGGACCACGATCTTGCCGGCCGTAATGGGGTTCGTCCGTCTCGCGCAGCGCCAGGTGGGTGCCGGCCCGAGGCCTCGCAGAGATGCCACGGTTGGCGGCGGACCTAACTGCCGCGCGACTCCAAACGCAAATGGCCCGTAAAAACGGGCCATTTCGTCTTAGCTGCGGGACAGGGACTCGAACCCCAAATTTCTGCTCCAGAGGCAGACGTGTTGCCGATTACACCATCCCGCATTGCGGTGCCGGTGACCGTCGCCGGCGCGCCGATGACCGACGCGATTATAGATCCGCCGTGTCGCCGCCCGATTGGGCCGGGTTACGGCGCTCGATACCGAAGACCTTTGCGAGGCCTGCCAAACGGCCGGCGGCTACGCCGCGCTCGCGCTTCGGGCCCAGTCGCGATAGAGGTCGGCGTACTGTCCGCCGGCGAGGAGCAGCTCTTCGTGGGTGCCCTGCTCGACGATGCGACCACGCTCGAGCACGACGATCCGGCTCGCGCCCCTGATCGTTGACAGTCGGTGGGCGATCACGATCGCCGTACGCCCGGCGAGCAGCCGTCTCAGGCCGTGCTCGATTCGCCGCTCGGTCCGCAGGTCAACGTTCGAGGTCGCTTCGTCGAGGACGAGGATCCGCGGATCGGCTACGAGCGCTCGCGCGAACGAGACAAGCTGGCGCTGTCCGGCGGAGAGCTGCACGCCGCGCTCGCCGATCTCTGTCGCGTACTGGTCCGAGAGCTCCATGATCAGCTCGTGCGCTCCGACCGCCTTTGCCGCCGCCTCGATCTCGGCGTCGCTCGCCTCTGTTCGGCCGAACGCAATGTTCGAGCGAATCGTTCCCGAGAACAGGAAAGCCTCCTGTGGCACGACCCCGAGCTGGGAGCGCAGCGACTGGTAGCTGACCTCGCGAACGTCGTGTCCGTCGACCAGAACGCGCCCGCGCGTCACGTCGTAGAAGCGCGCGACCAGCTTCGCGAAGGTCGACTTGCCAGCACCGGTGGCCCCGACCAGGGCGACCGTCTCGCCCGGCGCGATATGCAGGTCGATCTCGTCGAGCGCTAGCACCTCCGGGGCCTCGTCGTTCTCGCCGCGTCGCTTGGGGTAGGCGAACGAGACGTGCTCGAAGCTCAGCTCGCCTCGCAGGCGAGGCAGCACCAGCGCGCCGGAGCGCTCCGTCATGCTCGGCTGCTCGTCGAGCAACTCGAAGATCTTGTCGAGCGCGGCCATGCCTGCCTGATAGGTCGTATAGAGCTGGGAGAGCTGGGTGATCGGGTTGAAGAAGTTGTTCAGCGCCGCGAGGAAGCCGACGAGGATGCCGACCTCGAGGTGGCCGTTCAGGACCTGGTCGCCGCCGTAGAGCAGCACAACGACCGTCGCGATCGCGGAAACGAGCTCGATCGTCGGGAAGTACGCCGCGTTCAGGTAGACGGTCGTCATGTTCGCTGCTCGGTTTCGGTCGTTCAGCTCGGCGAACTCGCGCTGATGGCGGGGCTCCTGCGCGAAGCTCCGCACGACGCGCACGCCCGAGAGGGACTCCTGCAGGTAGCCAGTGATCGCACCGATCGTCTCGCGCGTGCGCCGGTAGGCGTCCGATGAGGCGATCCGGAAGACGACTGAGGCGCCGAAGATCAGCGGCATCATGATGAACGTGATCAGCGCCAGGCGGAGGTCAAAAGTCACAAGGATCACGAGCGTCCCGAGCAGCGTCAGGCCACCCTGGAAGAGGGTCACGACGCTGTCAGTAACGAGGCTGTCGAGCGCCTCGACGTCGTTTGTCATCCGCGAGATCAGCACCCCGGTCGGCCTGGTCTCATAGAAGCTGACCGGCAGCCGCTGCAGGTGGGCAAAGATCGCCAGGCGCAGATCCGCGAGCGCGCGTTGGCCGACCCACTCCACGAGGAACGTCTGCGCCGCGGTCATCACCCAGACGACGATCGCCGCGAGCACGAATCCGACAACAACCAGCACGACACGTGCCATGTCGTGCTTCTCAATCCCGTCGTCGATCGCGTAAGCGACGAGCGGCGCCGGGGCGAGCGACGCGGCGGTTCCAGTGACCAGCACGAAGACCATCGCGACCGTGCGCAGACGGTAGGGAGCCAGCAGTCCGGCGAGACCGCGCAGCCTTCGCCCGCGGCCGCTCGTGCCGCGCAGCCGCCTAATGACCTCGCCGGTACGCGATGACGTGCTCATCTCTGGCTTGCCTTCGCCGGCTGGCGACTGCGCTTAGCGCTGACGCCGCTCGCTGCGCTCTGCTCGATCATGTCGCGATACAGCGCCGAGATCTCGAGCAGCTCGTCATGCGTGCCCTGCGCGGCGATCTCGCCGTGCTCGAGGATCACCACCTCGTCGGCGAGCGCGATCGTCGAGAGCCGGTGGGCGATGATCAACGTCGTACGCCCGGCCATCACCTCGGCAAGTGCCAGCTTGATCTCGCGCTCGGTCGTCGCGTCCACCGAAGAGGTTGCGTCATCAAGGATCAGGATCCGCGGGTCGGCGAGGATCGCGCGCGCGATCGCGAGGCGCTGACGCTGGCCCCCGGAGACGGTCAACCCGCGCTCGCCGATCAGCGTGTCGTAGCCCTCCGGTAGCAGCCGGATGAACTCGTCGGCCTGTGCTCGCCTTGCCGCGTCCTCGACCTCGGCGCGCGTGGCGTCAGCGCGGGCGTAGGCGATGTTGGCCGCCACCGTCGTCGAGAACAGGAACGGATCGTCGCCGGTGATCGCGATCGCGCGTCGCAGCGATCCGACCTCCACCTCACGCAGGTCGGCGCCGTCGATCATCACGCGTCCCGCGGTCGGGTCGTAGAGTCGCGCAACGAGCGCCGCGAGCGTTGTCTTGCCCGAGCCGGTCGCTCCAAGCAGTGCGATCGTACGTCCGGCTTGAAGATCGAGGTCGATGCCGTGAAGCGCGTCAGTGCTCGCACCGGCGTAGCGCATCGAGACGCCCTCGAAACGCACATTGCCGGCGCCAGCGGGCAGCGGCGGAGCGTCGGCCGGCGAGCGCAGGCGCGGAGCGCGGTCGAGCACCTGGAAAATCCTCGAGCCTGACGCGGTGGCGCGCTGGGCCATCGTGAGCGTCACGCCAAGCGTCTGCATCGGGCTCAGCAGCATCAGCAGGTAGAGGTAGAACGCGGTGAAGTCGCCGATGTTCAGTTCGTGGTGGATGACTGCATGACCCCCGACGAGCAGCACGGCCGCGAGACCGAGCTGTGGCAGGAAGCCAATCAGCGGGTTGTAACGCGTCTGCAGCCGCGCCTCGACCATCGACTGCTCGAAGACGCGCGTCACGCTGCGCTCGAAGCGCGCGCGCTGGTGGGCCTCGCGTGCGAAAGCTTTGACGACGCGCACGCCGGCGATGTTCTCCTGCACGTCTGCTGTCAGCTCGGCGATGCGCTGTTGAACTTCCTCGAGCGCCGGCCGTGCGCGACGGCTGTAGCGGTAGGTCGCGTAGACAACGAAAGGCACTGGCAGCAGCGCGATCGCCGCCAGCTCCGGCTGTAGCACGAACATCGCGACCGCCGCGAGCGCGATCGTCAGCGCCGACTGGACCATGAAGATCAGCCCGTAGCCGAGGAAGAAGCGAACCGACTGAAGATCGACCGTGACGCGCGACATCAGCTGGCCGGTCTGCTGGCGATCGAAGAACGCGAGCTCGAGTGCCTGGAGCTGTGCGAAGAGGTGGTTGCGCAGGTCGTATTCGACGCCCAGCGACACGCGTCCGGCGATCAGCCGCCGGCTCGCGGTGAGGCCGAAGCGGATCAGCCCTGCACCCGCAATGGCCACTGCATAGGCGAGCAGCTCCTGGTGGTGATGACCATCGTGGATCGCGTTCACCGCCGCCCCGGCGAGCTCGGGAATCGCCACGGTGCCGAGCATGGCGAGCGCCGCGAGCGTGAACGACGCGATGACGCCCCGGCGGTACGGGCGCAGGAACGTCAGGAGTCGTCCAAACGTACGCACTTCAGAAAGTATAGTTTTGCCGTGGTCCGAGCTAGCGACGCTGGGCTCAGAGGTCTTCGCGCAGGTCTGTGCGAGCGCTGCGCCTTTCAGCGGCTCGTGCCCAACACACGCGGCTCGACGTTCTCGCTCTGCGAGCGTTCGAAGCTCGAGCCCGACGCCTTTGCTCGCTATCCGCGGCTTCCCGTGACGGACTGTCCGGGTTACGCGGAGCGCACGGTCTGAATTACCGCCGTCGCCGCGGGTATAACCGCTCAGGCGTGAGTGAACGCGAGCCGGAAGGCGTGCAGCAGGTATTGCGGAAGTCTCTGATTCCGGTCGCCGAGACCGCGCACGTGTCGCTGCGGCTGCGCGTTGGTCGCGTCCGCGCCGCCTGGCGGCCGATCCTCCAATCGGGCGTCGCGGCCGGGCTCGCTTGGTTTCTCGCGCGGCTGATCGTCGGCGCGCCCGACCCGTTCTTTGCGCCCGCGGCCGCCGTCATCTCGCTCGGCCTCGCACGCGGCCAGCCCTTGCGCCGTTCGGCCGAGGTCGCCGTAGGGGTGGCGATCGGAATCGGTGTTGCGTTCCTGCTGCGGTCAGCCGTTGGGCTCGGCTCGGTCCAGATCG
>DATAJI010000285.1:0-4352 GCA_036262195.1 Solirubrobacteraceae bacterium | reverse complement strand
CACTTGAACCCATGCTAGTGCCCGGGCAAGATGTGGCGCGTGAACCGCGAAGAGCTGGTGCGTGAGACGTGGGCCGCGCTGTCACGGGGCGACTTCGAGCCGCTCGACGCGGCGCTCGCGCCGGCGGCGAAGTGGCGCGCTGTGGAGGACGGCCCGTGGAACTGCGAGAACCGCTCGCAGATCATCGAGGTGCTGGCGGAGAATCGCGCCGCGGGCCTCGACGGCGAGGTCGAGCAGGTGCTCGAAGTGGGTGATCGGGCGATCGTGGCGTTCCGGCCGGCCGGCGAGAGTCCGGGTCAGTGGGCGCTCGATGACGGGGTGCGCTACCTCGTGCTCACGTTCGACGCTGACGGCCGTGTCAGCGAGATGAAAGGCTGCGCCGACAGGGCGGCGGCGTTTTCCTACGCCGCGGCGGCGGGCTAGGTAGACGGTATGGCGCGGGTAAGCGTCCGGACGGATCAGCGGTAGGCGTCCACGCCGAGATGGATCGCGAGAGCGATCCCAGCAGCGGCGATGAGCGCGCGCAGTGGACCCGGTGGCGCGTTTCGCACGACGAGCGGGCCGAGGCGCCCGCCAATCAGGAAGCCGACGGCGAGCGGTACGACCGCCCACCAGCGCACCGGCCCGAACGCCACAAACGCCACCGCTGCAACGCCGTTGGACAAGCCGCCCAGCAGGTTCCTCATCGCGGTGGCGCGCGCCAGCGATTCGTCGGTGACGGTGAGCAGCAGCGCCAGGAGCAGCACGCCGGCTGCGGCGCCGAAGTACCCGCTGTAGACCGCGACCAGGAACGCGCCGCCGCCGAGCACCCACGTAGCCCGCCTGGTGCGCGCCGAGGCCGGCGGGATGGAGCGGCGTGGGACGAGGATCGCCAGCGACGCGGCGCCGATCAGCCAGGGCACGATCCGGACGAACGCCCCGGACGGCGTGGCCAGCAGCAGCAGACCGCCGCAGATCCCGCCGGCGATCGCGATCGCGCCAAGCCGGCGAGCGTGAGCGCGCTGACCGCGGAGCTCGACCATCGAGCCGGAAACTGAGCCGACGCCGCCGAACACGAGGGCGACCGTGTTCGACACGTTGGCGCTGAGCGGCGGCAGGCCGACCGCGAGGAGCGCGGGATAGCTGATCAGCGACGCCAACCCCGCCACGCTGCCGAGCAGCCCGCCACCGAACCCGGCGAGCAACAGCCAACCGGGATCCTTCACCAAAGCGTCGAGCGCCGCCGCGCGGGGCGGCTACTGGTCGCTGGCTTCGTCGCCGCTCTCACCGCGCCCGATCCGCCGGCGCACGCTCTCGACCTCCGCGCGTGCCAGCTCGTCGGGGAGCAGGCTGACGTAGCTGATCACGCGGTCGTGGCGGTCGTGCGTGACGAACTCCCAGAACCAGCGGCGCACGATCTCGAGCCGCTTCTGCCAGTCGACGAGGAAGGCGATGTGGACGACGGCCCAGATAACCCAGGCGCGTCGACCGGCCAGCTGGAGTCCCCTGATGTCCGCCACGGCCCAGCTGCGGCCGACGATCGCCAGGCTCCCCTTGTCGCGATAGTGGAAGGGATCGGGCGCGGGCTTGCGCTCGATGCGCGAGGCGATGACCTTCGCGACGTAGGCGCCCTCCTGGAGCGCCGCCTGGGCAACCCCGGGAACGGCGTCGAGCGCCACCATGTCGCCGAGCGCAAACACCTCCGGGTGTCCGGGCAGCGTCAGGTCGGGGGCGACCGCGACGCGCCCCGATCGGTCGACGGCCGCCCCGCTCGCGTCCGCCAGCAGGCGGGCCAGCGGCGAGGCCTCCACGCCAGCGGCCCAGAGCACCGTGTGCGCTTCGATCCGATCGGCGCCGTCCGGTGTCCGCAGGTCGATGCCGTGAGCATCGACGTTGGTCGCGGTCGTCTCGACACGGATCTCGATCCCGAGCCGCCGCAGCTCGGCCGCGGCCTTACCCTGAAGCCGCTCGCGGAACGAAGGCAGGACGGTCGCTGCCGCGTCGAGCAGCACGATCCGCGCGTCTTCGCTACGGATCGTGCGGTAGTGGCCGGCGAGGGTGTGGCGCGAGAGGTAAGCGATCTGGCCCGCCAGCTCGACCCCGGTCGGACCCGCGCAGACGATGACGAAGGTCAGCCAGGCGTCTTGCTCGGCGGCGCTGCTGGCGGTCTCGGCGAGCTCGAACGCGCTGAGGATCCGGGTGCGGATTCGAAAGGCGTCGTCGAGCGACTTCATTCCCGGCGCGTCGCGCTCCCACTCGTTGTGCCCGAAGTAGGAGTCGCGCGCACCGGCGGCGACGACGAGCATGTCGTAGGGCAGTGTCAGCAGGTCGCGCGCGGCTGCCGTGACGGTCCGCGCCTGGAGATCGATCGCCTCGACCTCAGCCAGCACGACGCGGACGTTCTCGCGCGCGACGAAGAGGTCGCGCAGCGCCGGCGCGATCTGCCCGCCGGCGAGGATCCCCGTGCCAACCTGGTAGAGCAGCGGCTGGAAGAGATGATGGTTGACGCGATCGATCAGCGTGATGTCGAGATCGCGGCGCGCGAGCCGGCGCGCGACCTTGAGACCGCCAAAGCCGCCGCCGATCACGACGACGCGCGGGCGGGTGGACGTCGCTACTGCATCTGGGGTGCGGCTGGCGGCGATCGGAAGGTCATCGTAACGTCAGCGCGTGCGCCTGCGGTCGGCGCCGCTGCGCTCGAGCCAGGCTTCGAGCGGCTCGCCGGTGATGCGCTCGTAGGCCTCGCGGTAGAGCGCCCGCGTGCGCTCGACGACGTCCTCGGGAATCGCCGGTGCGGGCGGCGTCTTGTCCCAGCCGGAGGCGGCAGCCCAGTCGCGGACGTACTGCTTGTCGAAACTCGGCTGCGGGCGGCCGGGCTCGAAGCCGTCGGCCGGCCAGAAGCGCGAGGAGTCGGGCGTCAGAACCTCGTCGGCGAGGGTCAGGGCGCCGTCGTCGTCGAGGCCGAACTCAAACTTCGTGTCGGCGAGGATGATGCCGCGGGCGCGGGCGTGCTCCGCGGCCGCGGAGTAGACGGCTATCGAGACCTCGCGGAGGCGCTCGGCGAGGGCGCGGTCGCCGTCGAGCACGGCGACCATCCCGTCGAGGTCGATGTTCTCGTCGTGGCCGACATTGGCCTTGGTCGAGGGAGTGAAGATCGGCTCGGGAAGCCGTTCGGACTCGCGCAGGCCAGACGGCAGCTCGATGCCGCAGACCGCGCCGGTCCGCTGATAATCGCTCCAGCCGGAACCGGTGATGTAGCCGCGCACGACGCACTCGATCGGCACCATCTCGAGGCGGCGTACGCCGAGAGCGCGGCCGCGGACCTCCTCGGGCACGCCGTCGCGATAGGAGATCAGGTGGTTGGGGACGATTCCCTGCGTCAGTTCGAACCAGAAGACAGAGACGCCCGTGAGCACCTCGCCCTTGCCGGGAATCGGCGTCGGGTGGACGACGTCGTAGGTCGAGATCCGGTCGGAGGCGACCATCAGGATCTCCTCGTCGAGCAGGTACATGTCACGGACCTTGCCCGAAGCGATCAGGGGCAGCTCGGCGACGCTGGTCACGATGGCGGAGCTTAACGGGGCGCGGGCGGGCGGGGAGTGCCGGGGCGCCCAGCGGTTCTAACTGAGCGTTTCCAGGCGCGTGATCAGCTCGGGCACGTGACGGGTGAAGGCGGTGTAGTCGAAGATCGCGTCGAGGTCGAGCGCGGTCGCGCGCTCGTCGGCAACGAGCAGGTCGCGCAGTGGCGTCTGCTCTGTAAAGGCGCGCTGCGCGAGCTCCTGCGTGATCCGGTAGGCCTCGTCGCGACTGGTACCAGTCGCGACGAGCGCGAGAAGAACGCGCTGGGAGAAGAGCGCGCCGTGGGTCAGCTCGAGGTTGGCGCGCATCCTCGCGGTGTCGACCACCAGGCCACGCGCGAGGCGCAGCGCGAGGTGCTGCATGTAGTCGATCAGGATCGTCGAGTCGGGCAGGATGATCCGCTCGGCGCCGGAGTGGCTGATGTCGCGTTCGTGCCAGAGGGCGACGTTCTCGAGTGCCACCGTCGCGTTGCCGCGGAGCACGCGGGCGAGGCCGCAGATCCGCTCGCTGACGATCGGGTTGCGCTTGTGCGGCATCGACGATGACCCCTTCTGCTCGCCGTCGCGGAACGGCTCCTGTACCTCGGCGACCTCGGTGCGCTGGAGGTGGCGGATCTCGGTCGCGAACCGTTCGAGCCCGGCGCCGGCAAGCGCGATCGCCTCGAGCAGGGCGGCGTGGCGGTCGCGCGCGACGACCTGCGTCGAGATCGGCTCGGCGGCGATGCCCAGACGCGCGAGGACGCGTTGCTCGTACTCCGGCGAGTGGCTCGCGTGAGTGCCGACAGCACCCGAGAT
>DATAJI010000284.1:0-6392 GCA_036262195.1 Solirubrobacteraceae bacterium | reverse complement strand
CCTGATCGTCGCCGAGCGCAGCGATCCCGGCGCGGTCGAGGAGCTCCCTGACCGCGGCGGCGCGCCGCTCTGGCGCTACGCACCGCCCGCGGGCTCCGGCGAGCTGGACCGGCCGGCACTGGCGCGCGTGCTGGCGAATGGCGCCGTGCTCGTCGTCGACTCGGGAAACGACCGTGTGATCGTGATCGACCCCAAGACCGACGCGATCGTCTGGCAGTACGGACACACGGGAGTTGCCGGGACGCGCCGCGGATACCTCGACGATCCGCAGAGCGCGACGCTCGTTCCGCTCGGCGGCGCCTGAGCCCGCGAGCGGCCGCGTCTGTGGGCTAGGGCGATTGTGGGCCGGGTCGGCGCATGCGCCGACCCGCGGGTGGGTTCATGAACCCACCCGACAGATCTGTGGTGTGCGCCATCATTGCGGTATGTGCGCACTGATGTACGGCGAGCGGCGAGCGGTCGGCGAGGCGAGCGGGCTGCTGGTGCTCCACCATGGCCGCGGAGCCGACGAGCGGGATCTGCTCGCGCTCGCTGACGTGCTCGACCCGCAGCGGGCGCTCCACGTCGTCGCGCCGCGAGCTCCGCTGCGGCTGCCGGGACTCGGCGGCTATCACTGGTACGCCGTGCCACGCGTCGGATACCCCGACCCGGAGAGCTTTCGCGCGGGCTACGCGCAGCTCGCGGCATTCCACGACGGGCTGTGGAAGCGAACCGGCATCGCGCCGGAGCAGACGGTGCTGGGCGGCTTCTCGATGGGATCCGTGATGAGCTTCGCGCTCGGCCTCGCCGGCGAGCGGCCGGTGCCCGCAGGAATCCTCGCCTTCTCCGGCTTCATCCCGGTCGTAGAGGGCTGGGAGCCCGATCTCCCGAGCCGCGCCGGACTGCGCGTATTCATCGCCCACGGCGCCGCCGACCCTGTGATCGGCGTCGAGTTTGGGCGCCGCGCGCGCGAGACGCTGACGACCGGCGGCCTCGACGTCGAGTACCACGAGTCGCGCGGGGCGCACCAGATCGAGCCACAGAACGCCGAGGCGGCTGGCGAATGGTTGCGCCAAACCCTCGCCCAGGGCTCCTAGAGCTGCGCTACCTGAGGCTTACGCGCTTGTTACAGCGGCGTGGTTGCATCTCCTGACGTGGCTAGCGCGTCGCAGATCGGCGTTGGCAGGGCCAGTTCGCGGTCGACGAGACGCGAGCTGCTGCGCGCCGGCGGCGCCGTGGGGCTCGCGGCGCTCGCGGGCGTAGCGCGGGGAGACGAGCTGGCGAGCGGCCTGACGGTGCTGCCGGTCAACCACGTGTTGTCGAGCGTCGCGCCGAGCGACCCGCGGTTTCGGTCGCGTCCCGACCTGCGGATCCCGGGCCTCAGCGTTGCGAGCGTCAGCGGCGCGATCGCGCCCGGGCTGATCTTCGTCGCGCCGTACAACGCGCCGCCCGGTCAGCAGGCCGGCGGCGTGATCGTCGACAACAACGGCGAGCCGGTATGGGAGAACCCGCTCGCGGGGCTCGTCACGACGAACCTCCAGGTCCAGCGCTACGAGGGACGGCGCGTGCTGACCTGGTGGGCTGGCGTGATCCGCAACGGTCATGGCGTCGGCGGATACGTGATCGCCGGCGAGGACTACGCACCGCTGCGTCACGTTCAAGCCGGCAACGGCCTCCAGGGCGACCTCCACGAGTTCGTGCTCACCGATCGCGGCACCGCCCTGCTGACCGCTTACCGGATCGTGACGAGGGATCTGAGCAGCGTCGGCGGCTCGACGCAGGGCGCGATCCAGGACGCGATCTTCCAGGAGATCGACCTCGCCAGCGGCCGCGTCCTGCTCGAGTGGCACAGCCTCGACCACATCGCGCTCGGCGATTCGTACTGGCCGGTCTATGAGCCCTGGGACTACGTTCACATCAACTCGATCGACGTCGACACCGACGGCAATCTGCTCGTCAACTCGCGCAACACGCACTCCGTCTACAAGATCGATCGCCACAGCGGCGAGATCATCTGGCGCCTCGGCGGAAAGCGCAGCGACTTCTCACTCGGCAGCGACGCGACGTTCGCCTGGCAGCACGACACGCGCCGCCAGGCGGACGGCACGCTGACGATCTTCGACAACGAGGGACTGCCGAACGCGAGCACGAACGAGTCGCGGGCGATCGTGCTCTCGGTCGACGAGCGGGCACGAACGGCGAGCCTGCTGCGCGAGTACCGCCACCCGACGCCACTGCTCGCAACCAGTCAGGGGAGCGTTCAGATCCTGCCGAACGGAAACGTCTTCGTCGGCTGGGGCGCCGAGCCCTACGTCTCGGAGTTCTCGGCCTCGGGGGAGCTGCTGTTCGACGCGCAGCTTGGTGACAAATACCTGTCCTACCGCGCGTTCCGGATGCCGTGGGCGGGCGCCGGGCAGCTGAAGCCGCGCGCCGCCGCTGAGCGCCGGGGACGTCGGCTCGACGTCTGGGCGAGCTGGAACGGCGATACGCGGACCCGCTTCTGGGTCGTCCTCGCCGGTGGCCGCGACGGGCCGCTGGTGCCGGACTCGGCGCGTCCGCGGGACGGCTTCGAGACGCGGCTCACGTTACGCGGGGACGCGCGACGGATCGCGGTCCGTGCGCTCGACTACGGCGGCAAGGTGCTCGGAGAGTCGCCGACGGTCCGCGTGTAGGGCGCTCAGCCGCGGACCTGCGCTGCGACGGCTTCGGTGATCAGCTCGACGCAGGTGTCCGAGTCAAACCGCGTCGAGTTGATGACGAGGTCGTAGAGCGACGGATCCTTGACGTCGCGGCCGTAGAAGCGCTGCACCCAGGCTTCGCGGACGCCGTCACTTGCGCGCGCCCCGCGCTCGGCTTGCTCGCGTGTCAGCGCATGGAGGCGCATCGCCTGCTCGATCCGGGCCTGGCGCGGGCCGGTGAGCCGGACGCGCACGACGTGCGGATGCTCGGCGAGCACGATCATCGCCGCGCGACCGACGATCACCGCCGAGCCGGAGGCCGCGTGCTGGCGGATGATGTCCTCGGTCGCCTCGCGAAACGTGGCTTCGTCCGTAGCCTCCTCGATCGGCACCGGTGTCACGCCGAAAAGGCTGCCCATCTGCGTGAACGAGGCGAGCAGGCGCTCGATCCGGCTGCCGGGCGACTCGTCCAGCGACGCGGCCTCCTCGAGCGGAAGCGCGAGCCGCTGCGCCACGCCGGCCGTGATCGCGCGGTCGAGGAACGGCACGTCGAGGCGGTCCGCAAGCTTGCGTCCTACCTCGCTGCCGAGGGCGCCGTAAGCGGCCGAGATCGTGACGAGTGCCATTGCTTGCGAGGGCGGCGGCTGATCCGCTGCCCGATGTTAGCGGCGGTCGAGTCGATGGTTAGAGCAGCGTCGGCGCCGACGCTGCTCTATGCCACCGCTCTCACTCCCGTCACGGCGGAACATACCCGTTTGTGGCAAACATTGCGAGTGTGAACCGTGGCCGTCGCGGGGCCGGCGCGGCAGGCGGTCTGGCTCGAGCGTTGGGCCCGCCTTTTCAGGCGCCGGTGCCGCCGGAGGCGCCGCTCGAACCGCTCGAGCCGGACGAGCCGGACGAGCCGGTTGTGCCGGACGAGCCGGTTGCTCCGCTCGGGCCGGTGCTGCCGGTCGGTGGCTTGCGGAACGCGACCGGCACCGGCGTGAGCTGGAGCAGCGCCGGCCAGGTCTCGGCGTCCGTTATGCCGCTGGCGATCAGACCGTGGGCCGTCTGGAACGCGAGCAGGTTCGTCTCCGTCGTCTGGTCGAAGACGCCGCTGGTCGGAGTCGTCGGCTCGGCCGCCGCGAGGTGCTCCTGCATCCACAGAACCTGATCCCCCTTGTTGCCGGCGGCGAGGACCGGCCAGTTCGTCGAGACCACGACGCCGGTCGCGGGGGTGAAGGGCTCGTCAAGCGCTTGCCAGCCGGCGGCGTTCGTCGCCTGCCAGCTGTACAGCGAGAAGCCGATCGCACCGTAGGCGCTGGCGAGCTGGCGGAAGCGCGTGATCTCTGACGCCGCGACGTTGTTGTAGCTCTGCCCGATCGGGACGATCGGACGGTCGTAGATGCGGTTCTCGAGGTAGGTCTGCGCGTAGGCAGCGTCGGGCGTGGTGCCGATGTCCTTCCAGTAGACCTGGGGCAGGTTGAACTGCGCGCCGTCGGGACCGAGGAAGACCGAGTAGGGCATGTTCGGGTGCTCGTTGACGTAGGGGAACGAGGCCAGACCGAGCGGGTAGGAAGGGCCGACGTCGGCCCGCAGATCGGAGATGTAGGTCTGCGCCGCCCAGTACTTGCCCTCGTAGGAGCTCTCAGCGTCGATCGCCAGACAGTCGGCGCCGTCGGCGACCGCCTCGGCGCCCATCGCGGCCTCGCTGACGGGGTCGGCGCCGTAGACGTATTGCCAGGCGCAGACCCTGAGGCCGAGCGAGTGCAGCGTCTCGATCATCGTCGGCGTGAACTGGGCCCAGAAGTCGGTGCCGTCGCTGCTCTTGATGTAGAGCGTGGTGATGCCGGCAGCCTTGGCCTGGGCCGCGATCGCTGCCAGGTTGCCGCCATCAGATTGGTTGAGGTACCAGATCCACATGCCCGTGCCGTTGAACGCGGTCGCGCTCGTCGGAGTGGGAGCCACGACAGCCGTGATCGGTGACGCCGTCACCTTGACCGGGCCGTAGCGGTTCGAGCGCCGCCCGCTGCGACTCTCGAGATAGACCCGTCCGCTCGCGGCGCCCAGCGGCACCGTCACCGCGAAGCCGTGCGGCGTCGGTCGCAGCGGCGCGCCGATCGGGTCGACGCGAGCCGTACTGGCGCCGCTGGCCTGGAAGTACATCGTCAGCGCGCCGCGAAAATGGCGACCGTGGATGACGAGCTCGCCGGTCAGCTGCACGGCGTGCCGGTGCTTCTTCTGGCAGTGCGTCCTGCCGACCGCATAGCAGTACGCCGAGGTGATGATCGGCGCCGGTCCGCGTGGCGTGCTGCGCGCGGGATGCGAGCTTGGCGTGCCCGAGCTGCCGTTCGAGCTGGCGCCGGTCGAAGCCGCGCCCTGTCCGGCGCCGTCGGCGCTGCCCGGCGCGACCGATCCGCCAAGCCCGTTCTGCGCTGCCGCCGCCGGGGCGAGCATCGCGAGGCCGAGCACCATCGCGATGGCGAGGCGAGCGATCGGTGGTCGGTGAGGTGTGTTCATCGCAGCAGCTTGATTGCTACAACGCGCGCAGCGCGGTTTCGGATCGCACGTGGCGTGGTCCTACGTTTGGTCTCATTTAGCATCGACGTCCGGCACGACATCTGAAAGCGCCGGGCCGTCGTGCACGCCGACGCCCCCGCGCGACCGCTCAGCGCCAAGGCGTGCGTCAGGCCCTGTGGTGGCCACCTTTCAGTTCAGCGCGGCGGAGGCATCTCCCTGCCCGCCCGCCGACGTTGACGCAAACGTTGCCAGAGGCCCGGACGCCGCGGCTGGGTCGCGAGCCAGTCCTCGCGCAGCGGCAGGCGCCCGGCGCCGCGGGCGCGCATCACGCACGCGGAGTGGGCGTGCCGACGCCGCCTCGCGTCGCCTTCCGGCAGCAGCAGCATGTGCTCGCTGAGCGACGGCAACAAGCGCCCGCAGAGCGGGCAGCGATACGTCGCGGGCTTGCGGTTCTGGGCCGGGCGGACGACCCACCAGCGTGCCTGCTCGAGCGTCATCGAGACGCCCCACGGTGGCAGGAGCACCGGCGACTACGCTTCAGGCGATGGCGGCACACAGAGGAATCCTTGCAGCGCGAGGCCGCCCGGCGAGCTGGCGCACGGCGCGCTCGGCGAGTGCCGACTACGGCCGGGGCGATGCGCCGGATTGGCGCACGATCCACTGGCCCGAGCAGCTTCGGGCCGTTGCCGTCGACTCGCGCCGCGTCCACCTCGTCGACATCGGCAGCGGCGCTGGCGCGCCGATCCTGCTCGTCCACGGTCTCGGCGGTCGCTGGCAGAACTGGATCGAGAACATTCCCCGTCTGGCGACGCATCGTCGCGTCGTCGCAGTGGACCTGCCGGGGTTCGGACGCTCACAGCTTCCGGTTGGGCCGATCTCGATCGCCGGCTACGCACGGACACTCGATCGGGTCTGCGATCTGCTCGAGCTCGAGGCAGCGCTCGTCGTCGGAAACTCGCTTGGCGCGCTCGTCGTCGCGGAGCTCGCGCTGCGCTTCCCGGAGCGGGTCGCAGCGCTCGCACTCGTCGGGCCCGCCTGCCTGGCGCCGGCGGATCTCGACTCGCGGACGGCCCAGCTCGCGCTCGCCGCCGGCGGGCGCATCGCGAGCTCGCTGCTGCGCGGCCCGCACGGCATCGTCACGCGCCCCCGCGCGCAACACATCCTTTTCGCGACGGTGCTGCGCCATCCGACGCTGATCGCGAACGACACGCTCTACGAGCTCGCCAGCGGCGTGCG
>DATAJI010000283.1:0-1870 GCA_036262195.1 Solirubrobacteraceae bacterium | reverse complement strand
GGCCACCACCGCGCCGACCAGCGCCGCCGCCGCGCCGATCTTCAAGCTGGCGAACAGGAACGGCAGACTGGCGGGAAGGCGCAGCTTCGTCATCGTCTGCGCCGTCGTCGCCGAATAGGTGCGCATCAGGTCGAGCTGCAGCGGGTCGGGCGAGCGCAGGCCCTTCACCATGCCGACGGTGACCGGGAAGAACGAGAGGTAGGCGGCGATCACCGCCTTCGGCGTCATGCCGCCGATGTCGAACTGGTTGAGGATGACGACGATCATCGGCGCCAGCGCGATGATCGGTACGGTCTGCGAGGCCACGATCCACGGCATCATCGACCGATCGAGCCAGCGCATCGAGACGATGAGAACGGCGAGGCCGATGCCGAGCGCCGAGCCGATCGCGAAGCCGATCAGCGTCTCTTCGAGCGTAATCACGCCGTGGTAGACGAGGCTGCGTTTCGAGGTCGGCGGAGTGGCGAGGACGAGCTTGTAGAGTTCGGCCGCCACCTGATGCGGCGCCGGCAGCTTCGGCCGCTCCATGTTGAGCGACGCGCCGACGAGGTCCTGCGCCGAATAGTCCGCCCGGCCGGCGTTGGCGAACTGATCACGCTGCAACGACGCGTTCATGAGCGCGGCGGCGACATACCAGACCACGAACAGCGCCAGAACGACCGTCGCGATGGGGAGTGCGGATTTCATCAGCGCACCCTCATCCGGCGCTTCGCGCCACCTTCTCCCGCAAGCGGGAGAAGGGATTCGCCCCCTCTCCCGCCTGCGGGAGAGGGCCGGGGTGAGGGCGAGCGCCAGCGCTACCCGTCATAGGAATGTCCCTCCCTCAGCCCGTGCCTGACGCGGTTGGCGATGGCCAGGAATTCGGGCGTCTCGCGGATGTCGAGCGCCCGGTCGCGGGGAAGGTCGCAGGCGATGACGTCGATGATCCGCCCCGGGCGGGGGGACATGACGACGATGTGGGTCGACAGGAACACCGCCTCCGGAATCGAATGGGTGACGAACATGACCGTCTTGCCGGTCACGTCCCACAGGCGCAAGAGCTGCTGGTTCAGCATGTCGCGCACGATCTCGTCGAGGGCGCCGAACGGCTCGTCCATGAGCAGGAGATCGGGGTCGAACGAGAGCGCCCGCGCGATCGACGCCCGCTGCTGCATGCCGCCGGACAATTGCCAGGGAAATTTGGCGCCAAAGCCGGAAAGATTGACCAACTCCAGTCCTTTCGCGACCCGCGCCTCGCGCTCCGCCTTGGCGAAGCCCATGACCTCGAGCGGCAGCGCGATGTTGCGGGCGACGCTGCGCCACGGATAGAGCGCCGGGGCCTGGAACACATAGCCATAGGCGCGGTTGAGGCGCGCTTCGTGCGGACTCATGCCATTGACGCGGATTGCGCCGCTGGTCGGAGTCTCGAGATCCGCGACGGCGCGCAGGAGCGTGGTCTTGCCGCAGCCAGACGGTCCGATGAAGGAGACGAACTCGCCTCGCGCGACCTTCAGGCTGACGTTGCTGAGCGCCTCGACCGGGCCATCGGCGGTGTCGAAGCGCAGTGAAACCCCGCTGATCTCGATCGCAGCGTCCGCGGCCGGCGCCTTGCCGCCGTCGTCCGGTTTGAGTTTGGGGGCCGCCGCTACATCCATCGCCGATCCGCGCCCTCAGCGCTGAACGCCCGCCACCGCGGTGAATTCCTTATAGCGCTTGAGCGCGCGCGCGTCCGGGGCGAACGGCTGCCGCTTGACGAAGCGGCCGCGCCCGAGCTCGGCCTGCACCGCGCCGTCGCGATAAACGACTTCGCCGCGCGAGAGCGTATAGCGCGGCAGCCCGGTCACTTTCACGCCCTCGAAGACATTGTAGTCGATGACCGAAACCTGGGTTC
>DATAJI010000282.1:0-2284 GCA_036262195.1 Solirubrobacteraceae bacterium | reverse complement strand
CGATCCGCCCGGCGCTGGCGAGGATGAGCGGCACCGCGATCGCGACGCGGTCGCCGGCGTAAGCCGCGTACTGGAGGGCAGCGAGCCAGTGGCGGCTCACGACGAGGCCCGCATCGAGGAGAACGGTGTCGCGCGCGCGGTCACTGGGCTCGAGCGTTTGGGCGAGGCTCGCGGCTAGCTCGACGACCTCGATTCGCACGAGGTGGCGCCGAGTGGTGCGTCTGACCGCCCGGACCGTCCGCGACAGCGCCCGCGGATCGCCGTGGCTCGCGATGAGGACGGTGACAGGGCTCGCATGGTGGCGGTACCAGCGCCGCGCGCGGGACAGCTCCGGGTCGCGCTGGCGCTCGTGACCGAGCAGGCGCCGCAACGGCGTGGCCCGGAGCGGGAACGTAGCGATCCGCCATGCTGTGGCGCGGCGTCCCTCATAGCGCCATGTCAGCCTTGTTCGATGCCAGAGATCGTCCAGCTGTCCACGGCGCGCAGCGTCCAGGGCATCAGCTGCGTCCGCATCGTGGTCACGGCCTTCGTTCATCGCCGGGGATCGGTGATGATCGGGCGATCAGCGCGGCCCTCAAGGGAGCAAGCACGCTGGAGCCACGCCGGCAGGCGCGCCGAGCGCGAGCCGACCACAGCTCCGGCGAGCCGCACCGCCTCCTCGCCGGCGGCGGTGATCAGCGTCGCGGCCCCGCCGCCCTCGCGGCGCAGCGCGCCCAGCTCGCCGCGGATCTGCGACGCGAGGTGGCGCGGATCAGTGGGCTCGCGCCACCCGTACACATCGAGCAGCCCGCGCGACTCGTCGAACGCCCGTTGAAAGCGCTCGCGGGGACCGTACTCGTGCGAGTGCAGGACGCCGGCCCGTGGCTCGTAGACTTTCGCGAAGCCCGCGCGGAGCATGTCGAGAGCCAAACAGCGATCCTCGGCGTAGGGGATCTCGCGGAACGGCACCCTCTCCCAAGCCGCGCGAGCAATGCAGCCGTTCGCATCGCTGAAGAACCCGCGGCGTCCCATCAGCGCCGCCGGTGGGCAGTCACGCTCAGCCGGCTCGAGCCGCTCGCTGCCCGGCGTCAGGGAGCCGAACCAGCGCGCGAGCTCGCTTCGTACGAGCGGCGAAGCGTCGGGCCGCGGAAGGTAGGGGCCGTAGGCAAGCGCCACGTCGGGCGAGAGCTCGAAGGCGCTGAGCAGCATTGCGAGCCAGTGCTCGCTGGCTGGCTCGGCGTCCTGTGTCAGCAGTGCCACGTGTGTGCCGCGCGCCTGCGCGAGCAGCGTGTTGCGCGTCCTGCCGTGGCCGAACGACGAGCGCTCGATCTCGATCACGTGCGCACCATGCTCGCGAGCCGCATCGAGCGAGCCGTCGGCCGAGCCAGAGTCGGCGACCAGCAGCTCGACTTCGGCGTTGACGCGTTGCCGTGCGATCGAGTCCAGCGACCGCCTGAAGAGCTCGCCGCCGTCGAGCACCGGGATCGCGACCGTCACGACCGCGCGACTCACGGGCGGACCAGCTCGATCCAGTCCGCGACCTCGCCGCACAGCGAGCGCCAGCGCGACAGCGGCACGGTGTGGAGCACCTCGGGACCAACTCTCTTCAGCATCACGTAGCCGACCTCGTCGATCGTCGAGCCGTCGCCAGGATAGATCCGCCCGCCGCCTCGGAAGATCTCGATCTCGTGGCGTCCGGCCGACAGGCGGACGGTGCCGGCCTGCTCCCACTGGTCGCGGGAGTCCAGGCCATCGACCGAGCCGACCTTGTGGCCGCCCACGAGGACGCTGATCGGACGCGAGAAGCTTCCCTGAACCCACGCTTGGTAGTCGCCGTTCGCCGGAACGTCGACTACCTGCTCGACGGAGCCCGGTCCGACCGCTGTCACCGAGTCGAACGGATTGGAATCAAAGCCCCAGCTGAACGGTCGCGTCTTGGCCGTGAGGATCAGGAAACCAGTCGACGGGGGCACGGTTGCCTGCACGACCTCGCTGCCACGCGGCGCGCCCTTGACGAGCGACGCGAGCGTGGCGCACGCGGGTATCGCGGCGCCCTGCCAGGCGGTGTGACCGAGCACTTCGCCTTCGAGTGGAAGGTGGGCGAGAACCTTTGGAGTGCTCTGTCGCGCCCAACCGTCGTAGTACTCGTTCGTGTAGACGAGCTTGTAGTTGGCCGGCGGCCGGCTCCCGACCGGCGAGCGACGCGTGACGATCAGGGGCCAGCTCTCGACGTACGCCAGCGTCTCCTGATCGAGGTCGAAGTAGCTGTCGAAGAGGTTTGTCGGGTCGATCAGCACTGCCTGCC
>DATAJI010000281.1:0-1592 GCA_036262195.1 Solirubrobacteraceae bacterium | reverse complement strand
CGCCTGGATTCACTCGGCACCTGACGGCGTTAAGCTGCCGCGCATGAGCACCTCCGTCGCCGACCTCCCGCTGATCGCCTCGGGCAAGGTCCGCGAGATGTACGAGCTCGGCGAGCGGATCCTGATGGTCGCCTCCGATCGCATCTCGACCTACGACGTGATCCACCCGACGCCGATCCCGGGCAAGGGCGCGGTCCTGACCGGCATCTCCGTCTTCTGGTTTGACCTGACCGCCGAGATCGTTCCCAACCACCTCGTGTCCTTCACCGACGGCGTGCCGGACGAGGTCCGCGGCCGTGCGCTCGCCGTCAAGCGGCTCGAGATGGTCCCGATCGAGTGCGTCGTGCGCGGCTACATCACCGGCTCGGGCTGGAGCGACTACAAGCGCACCGGCGCGGTCTGCGGCATCGAGTTGCCCGGCGGCCTGCTCGAGTCAGAGCAGCTGCGCCAGCCGATCTTCACGCCCTCGACGAAGGCGAGTGTCGGCCACGACGAGAACATCGACATCGAAGGCATGGTCGAGATCCTCGACGGCGACCGCACCCTCGCCGAGCACGTCCGCGACGTCTCGATCGCCGTCTACGCGCGCGCCGCCGAGCACGCCCGCAGCCGCGGCATCATCCTCGCCGATACGAAGTTCGAGTTCGGCCTCGACGAGGACGGCACGCTGACGCTCGCCGATGAGGTCCTGACGCCGGACTCATCGCGCTTCTGGCCGGCCGACGGTTACGAGCCGGGCAAACCCCAACCGAGCTTCGACAAGCAATACGTACGTGACTGGGCCGCCGCGAGCGGCTGGGACAAGGCGCCGCCGGCGCCGGCGATCCCCGCGGACGTGGTCGAGCGCACGCAGGCGCTCTACCGCGAAGCTTACGAGCGGATCACGGGCGAGGCGCTCGACGATTGGCTCGCGCGCAGCGGCGCCGCCTGAGCGGGGTGCGATGATCCATCGATCGCGACCACCGGCGCAACCGACGCGCTAGCGACGCTCGCGCGTCCGCGCGTGGTCGTGATCGGCGGTGGCTTCGGCGGACTCAAGGTGGTGCGAAGGCTGGCCCGCCGCGATCTCGACATCACCCTGATCGACCGCCATAACCACCACCTCTTCCAGCCGTTGCTCTACCAGGTCGGCACCGGGATCCTCGCCGGTGGTCAGATCGCCCCGGCGCTGCGCGACCTCTTCGTCGGTCGGCAGAACGTTCGCGTGGCGCTCGCCGAAGTCGAGACGATCGACCTCGAGGCGCGAACCGTTACGGCGGCGGCTGTCAGGCAGCTGACACTGCCCTACGACACGCTCGTCGTCGCCGCCGGTGCCGGCGACTCCTACTTCGGCCACGACGAGTGGGAGCGCGACGCGCCGGGAATGAAGTCGCTCGACGACGCGTATCGAATCCGCACACGGATCCTCAGCGCTTTCGAGCTCGCCGAGACGGCGCGCGACGCGACCGAGCGCGAGGCGTGGTTGACGTTTGTGATCGTCGGCGCCGGACCGACCGGCGTCGAGCAGCACGATGCGCGCGTCCTCACTGCGGATCGCGCGGTAATGGCCGGCCAGCGTGTGGCGCGCGAGATAGGCGATCTGGCCGGCAAGC
>DATAJI010000280.1:0-5464 GCA_036262195.1 Solirubrobacteraceae bacterium | reverse complement strand
CTCTGCGGATTCTCGCCGAGCACGATCCCGGCAGCGAGCCCACCACGCGATAGCCAGCGGTGTCGCTCGAGGCGGAGGAGTCTGAGCCGGGCTACCTCGAGCTAGCGGACGCGCTCGCGCTCTACGCCGCGATCATCAACGGCACACCCACCCAGGCAGCCGATCAGCTGCGCGACCGCGCCGGTCTTGAGAGCGCGCTCGGCCGGCCATACACCACGCCCACTACCAAGGCGCCGACCTCGCACTACAAGCCGCAGCGCTCGCCCACGGCATCGCCGAAAGCCAGACCTTCATCGACGCAAACAAACGCCTCGCGCTCGTTGCGATGCTCGCGTTCCTCGAAGTCAACGGCTGCCGCGTTGAGGCCGCCGACCCCGAACTCGCGGCGTGGATCCTGGACCTCGCCCACGGCACCACTCCGGAAGAACTCGCCGAGGGGATCCGCTCCCGCCTGGTCGCGGTCTAGCTGCCAGACAACCGCAGACGGTCGCAAATTCTGAGAGCAGCCACGAACGAGGACCAGCGGCACGTTGTCGCCTTGCGCGATGAGCAACCGTCAGGGCAGTCCTTCGATGATCTTCACTAGCTCGGCGCGGTTGTAGCCGCTCGTGCGGCCGAGTTGCACCAGCTCGATTGCCTTCGCTATCACCGCGCCGCGTTCGGGTGTGCCGGCGACGTGGATTCCGTGTCCGCGCCGGAATTCCAGCAGTCCTTCGTCGCGTAGCAGTCTCAGCGCGCGGAGGACTGTGTTCATGTTGACACCCAGTACGGCTGCAAAGTCGCGTGCCGGGGGAAGACGCTCACCAGGTTTTGCTTCGCCTTCGGCGATCGCTCGGCGGATCTGCGCGGCGACCTGGTCGTGCAGGAGCGTCGGGTCTGAGCGGTCGATCTTGACATGGCGCATGGTGCTAGTCAGAATAGCGATCCTAATGTCTGCGTGGAGTGCGCCGATCCGGTGGGGGGTCATCAGCGACGCCCGCTCGCACTGGCGTCGTCGTCGCTGGCGCGCGATCGCAGTCGTGCTGATCGCGATTAGCGCTGCGCTCGTTGCCTACGCCGCCGTGGGGAGCGCTGGCCACGTGAGCGTTGGTTTCGGATCAGCTCGACTGTTGCCTGCGCGGCTGGCCTGCAACACGCCAACAGTGCAGACCGCCAACGAGCGTGCTCATGACCGAGCCAAGGAGCATTCAGCCTTGATCGGGCCGCGCTACACGTTGCTGCCGTGCTTTACGCCGCGCGCAGCCAAAAAGTAGCTAGCACCACCGGGCCGAGAAGCCGCAAAGCAGTCTGCGCGCCGTGCGCCGGCTGCGTGACGGCTTGGCGCGACGAGCGAGCGTCGTCGGTTCGTCCTACCGCCCGCTTCACGCCGTTAATGTAACTTGGATGCTGGACCCGCCGCGAGTCCCCTTCTTTGTTGTCGCCCTCACCGTGGTAGCGGCGGTAGCCGCGTGCGCGATCTTCGTAGGCGGCCTAGTAGGGCCTGCTGTCCTAGGAAGCGTTGGCGGCTGGCCTCTAGTCGTGGCCGGGGGAGTCGTACTGATCGCAGCTCTCGCGGCGCTGTGGGTCATTCAGCACCGACGCGATCACACCCTCTGGTAGCTGGTCCAAGCCGGGCGCCGGTCCCGCCGATCCGCTTGCGTGAACTCGACACCGTGTTCCGCCGCTCACTCGCTCTCGCAAATCCCGAGAGCAGCCGCGAAGGACGACCACCGCCACGTTGGTGCATCGCGCGATGAGGAGGCACGCGAACGCGAACTATTGTTCGCCCGATGGGGCCAGCCACCTGCAGCGCATGCGGGCAGCTCATGAACAGAGGCGTCGGATGCACGGTCGATTCCCTCGACGGTAGACGCCGTGTCCCCTACGGGGCGGAGGCCGAAGACTGGGGCGCGGCATCCGGGGCGCCATGTCACGACTGCGACGTGCTGCCCGGCCAACTGCACCATGCCGATTGTGACGTTGCCCGGTGCCGCGAGTGCGGCGGGCAGGAGCACGACGGCCCCTGCTGAGGATCGGCTTTATCTGTCACTCCGAAGCAACAGCGCGCAGTCCCTTTTCATGGAAGCAGCCGCCGCGCCCGACCAAACGGAGACTGCCGCCTCGCGCGATGAGCAGCTGCGAGGAACGTCTCCGGTCGCAACGTTTCGACGTGGACAGTCACTAAGCTAGGTCGATGGCTGATTCGCGCGCGTTCGAGGTTGTGTTGACGCCCGAAGAGGAGGGCGGGTACAGCGTGAGCGTGCCAGGGCTTCCGGGCTGCTTCAGCCAGGGCGAAACGCGCGACGAAGCGCTAGCGATGATCAGAGAGGCGATCGAGCTCTACCTCGAATCGCTGGACGCACACGGCGACCCGATTCCGAGCCCGATCGAGATCGAGCGCGTCACCGTCAACGTGTGACGCCGCGGCTGCCGGCCGTAACGCCACGCAAAGCAGCTCGAGCGCTTGAGCGGTGTGGCTGGGAGCTGGACCGCACCAAGGGCAGCCACCAAGTCTTCCGGCACCCCGATCACGCGCATCGCATCGTCGTACCAATGCATGCCCGCGACCTCGCGAAGGGCACGCTGAGCCAGATCATCGAGGCCTCCGGCGTGGACCGCGCCGAGTTCCTTCGGCAGCTCTGAGCTCGCGACCGCTCCCCCAAAAAGGAGCTGCGGCCGAACACGCCGAGCTGACGCTCGCCTCGCGCGAACAGCGAGCGTCCTCGTCAGATTTGAGCGGTTGCCGGACATAGTGTCTGTGTGGCGGTGGGTCATGATGAGCGTCGGTCACGCCTTGAGGCGCTGTTCGCGACGCATGGCGCGGCGGTGCTGGCGTATGCGCGACGCCGGTCTGACGGGGCCACGGCGGAGGACGTGCTGGCCGAGGTGTTCGTCGTCGCGTGGCGGCGGCTTGATCAGATGCCTGCCGACGCGCTGCCGTGGCTGCTGAGCTGCGCGCGGCGCGTCCTTGCGAATCAACGCCGCGGAGAGCGACGGCAGCTTGCTCTTCTAAAGCGCCTAGCTGCGGTCAGCCCGCGCCTGCCGGCCGAGTCCGCGGCCGGCCCCGGTGTTGGGCGGCTGGCAGACGCGCTCAAGAGTCTTAGTGATTTGGATCGTGAGGTGCTGCTGCTCGTGGCGTGGGAGAACCTGTCCGTAGAACGCGCCGCCGCAGTGCTGGGTTGCTCACCCAACACGTTCTCGACGCGGTTGCGCCGCGCGCGCAAGCGCCTCGCGAGCACGCTCGCCGGACCCGAATCGCCTGACCAAGCGACACCGACGGAGGTAGCTCGTGACTGACGTCCTGACAATGCTGCGCGACGCTAACCCGGTGCGTGAGGACGAGCTCACGCCGTCGCTCGAGCCGACCTGGCAGCGGATCGAGACCAAACGCCGCGGCGCTCGTCGCCACCGTGCTCGCCGGCGCTGGCTCGCACTCGTTCCTGTCGCGGCGGTTGGCGCCCTCGTCGCGTTCTTAGCGAGCGGAACGACGACAACGCCGACGCTTGCCGCTCGCGTTTACGCGGCGACCGCGAACACGGGTGACGTGCTCCACTACGACGAGCTGCAGTCCGCGAACCACTCGCCCGGCGGCCCCGTCAAAGCCGACAGCCTCACCGCCAACTGGGTCGTCTCCGGCCTCTACCGGCACGTCCTCGTTTACTCCTGGGATCGCCCCGGCCCTCACGACCAGCCCACGCTCTTCGAAGACCTCGCGTTCAAGCCGCCCGGCATCATCGACGACTGGACAGTCGTCATTCCGGACCTGATCGACCGAACGGTCATCCCTGAGAAGCAGCGAGGCCAATGCGGCGAACTCGCCGATCTATGCGGGCTGCGCAAGGTCCTACGCCGATTCCGAGACGCCGGCACGCAGATCGTGCACGGCCAGCGACTAGACGTCTTCGTCCTCACTACCGCGCTTGCCGGCACACAGGGCGCCAACACCTCAAAGATCTTCATCAACCCCCGCACGTACTACCCAGTCCTCGAGACAAACACCGGCGACGGGTTCGTCGAAACGACGCGGTACTTCGATTACACGCGCAGCCCCCTCGACGCGAACACCCGCCGACGCCTACAGCTACGCCCGCACGCCGGGGCACAGGTGCTCTCCGGGGCAGCCGCTGAACGCGTCATACGAGCAGCGAGCATCGGCACCACAGGCCCGAGCGGAACAACCGGACCGAGCTAACGCGACAGGCCAGACGATCGCTCCGCCGAAAAGCGATCACGCGCGGCGGACCGCCTCGCGTGACCCCCTCGCGCGAAACGCAGTCATGTGAGCTGTGCTGGCCGTTCCGCTGGCTCTTCGACGACTGGCAGCTAATGCGCGATTGCTGGTAGCAGCTCGTTGCACGCGGCGACCGCGCGCCTGAGCTCACCTAAGTGCTTGTCGACGTAGGCGGCCGCGGCCTTCTTGTCGGCGCCGAGGTCCGGGTAGCCGGGCAGCCCGTGAGCGCGCACACAGGCCGAGAAGCGTCGGAGGACCAGCGTCGAGACACGACCCACGATCTTCAGCGACGCGCGCGGGTGGCTCAGTAGGTGAGCGCAGACGCCCATCGCCGTGTTCTCCTTTTGCGCCAGCGGGCCTTTCCGCGCCAGCGGGAGGACGCCGTGGCTGTTCGGGTCGGGGAAGTCGGGCGCACCGTGCGCTCTGACGCACCGTGCCATCGCGAGCTCGACTCGTGCGAACACCGCCTTGGCGGCCGTCTGCTGCGCGCTGATGGCAGCGGTTGCGCTGGGAACGTTCGCGGTGACCTCGCCGTCCACGCGCACGCCGGTCCTGCCGTCGGCCAGGGAGGCGACCTCAACCACCAGCTGGCGTGTGAGCAGCACATGCGCCACCGCCGGCCAGGCGAACTCCTCGTACATGGTCGTTGGACCGCCCGCCCCACCGCCGCCGCCATCCCCGACAAACGCCGAGCCAGCTGGGCGTGACGCTTTCACGAACGCGAGCACGCTTTGCTTCGAGGCCGCGACGGTCCAGAAGGAAGTCTTGTGGACCTCGCCCGGCGCTTCGAGGAAGCCCGTGCCGGGTTCCGCGAGCAGTCCATCATCACCGGCCGGCTCCACCGCCGACGGCCTCGCAGTCACCGGCAGTCGCAGACTCCCAACCAGCGACCTCGCGTCCGCCAGCGCCGCGCGCACATCGCTTCGACTCGAGGTCGTGTGCCCCCGAATGCCCGTCGCTCCGCACCCGGCCAAGCACAACGAGCAGATCATCATTGCCACGGCTCGCTTACTGTGCCGCACCCGCGCGATCCTACAACGGCGCATCCCGCCATCATCAGCAAGCAGCCACGGGCAGCAGCAGCCCTAACGCACGCTGTCGCAAATTTCGAAAGGAGGCGTCTCGCCTAACCCGCGCCACGCTGTCCCTCAGCGCGAACAGCAGTCGCGGCGTTCCGTCGTGGTGGTGCTGTAGACCGGCCTGGTGGCCGACGTCGTTCATGAATTGCTCGTTACGGAGGTCGGACTCGAGAAG
>DATAJI010000279.1:0-2929 GCA_036262195.1 Solirubrobacteraceae bacterium | reverse complement strand
TGCGCCGGCAGCCCGGCCGCAGCGTAGGCGTCAATCGCGTCGAGCGTCTCGGCCTCGAGGAGCGCGTGTGCGAGCGAGTCGAGCTGCTCGCGGTGAGCGCTGAGCAGTTCGGTGACCTCAGCGTGCGCCTCGGCCACCAGTTGGTGGACCTCCTCGTCGACCTGGCGCTGCGTCTCTTGCGATGTCTCGCTGACTCCCGGCAGCCAGGGCCCCGAGTTCTCGCTCGGCAGGACTGCGATCGGGCCGATCGCGTCGCTCATCCCCCAGCGGCCGACCATCTGACGGGCGATCATCGTCAGCTGCTGGATGTCGGACTCCGCGCCGGTTGTTATCTGACCGTAGACGACCTCTTCGGCGACGCGGCCGCCGAGCGCAACCAGGATCTTTGCCGTCAGCTCCTCGCGCGAATAGCTGACGCGGTCCGTGTCAGGCGTCGAGAGGGTGACACCGAGTGCCATCCCGCGCGGGATGATCGAGACTTTGCGCACGGGGTCGGCGCCCGGTGTCAGCATGCCAACGAGCGCGTGCCCCGCCTCGTGATAGGCGGTCCGGTCGCGGTCGGCCGGACCGAGCACGATCCCGCGCGGCGCGCCAAGCATGATCTTCTCGAGCGAGTCGGTGAAGTCGGACATCTCGACCTTGTCGCGGTTGCGCCGGGCCGCAAGCAGCGCGGCCTCGTTCGCGAGGTTGGCGAGGTCGGCACCGACCATTCCCGGCGTGCTGGAAGCGATCGCCTCGAGATCGACCGAGCGGGCGAGCGGGATGCTCTTCGTGTGCACTTCGAGGATCTTGCGGCGCCCGACGCGGTCGGGAGCCTGCACGGCGACGCGCCGATCGAAACGTCCGGCGCGCAGCAGCGCGGAGTCAAGTACGTCGGCGCGGTTGGTCGCGGCGAGCACTACGACCGCCTCGGTGCTCTCGAAGCCGTCCATCTCGGTCAGGATCTGGTCGAGCGTCTGCTCGCGCTCGTCGTTGGCGCCGGTGACCGAAACGGAGCCCTGACGCGACCGGCCAATCGCATCGAGCTCGTCGATGAAGACGATCGCCGGCTCCGCTGCGCGGGCCTGGGTGAACAGGTCGCGCACCCGCGAGGCGCCGACGCCGACGATCGCCTCGATGAACTCGGAGGCCGAGATCGAGAAGAACGCCGCGTGCGCCTCGCCGGCGACGGCTCGCGCAAGCAGCGTCTTGCCTGTGCCTGGAGCGCCGGACAGCAGCACCCCGTGGGGCATCCGCCCGCCAAGCCGCGCGTAGCGCGTCGGGTCGCGCAGGAAGTCGACAATCTCGGTCAGCTCGGCCTTTGCCTCATCGATGCCGGCGACGTCGGCGAACGTGACGGGGATGTTCTCCGGCTCGACGCGCCGCGCCTTTGATCGGCCGAACGCCCCTAGCGCCCCCATGCCGCCGCCAGCCTTGGCCGCTCGGCGATAGATCAGGACGAAGATGCCGACGATCAGCAGCGTCGGGCCGAAGCCGAGCAGTAGCTCCTCGAGGACCGATTCGGTCGTGGTCGGCGAGGTCGCGGCGATCGAGACGTGCTTGGACTCGAGCTCGGCGCTCAGCTGCGAGTTGTTCCAGAAGGTCGGGACCTGGGTCGCGAACAGCGTCGTCGGCGTCGCCGTCTTCGAATGCGCTGGGTAGCGGACCTTCTTGGCGAAAGTGCCCTGCACTGCGTCGGCCTTGGCGCTGATCGACTTGATCTCACCGCCTCTAAGGTCGCGGAGAAAGACGCTGAACGGGACGGTTACGCGCTGCTCACCACTCGGTTGGACGAGCAGCAGCGACAACCAGTTGAGCGCGAGCAACGCGACGACGAACCACAGAAACCAACGACTGCGATGAGGCGGCCGCGGCTGGTCTCGAGGAGGAGTGCCCCGACCGTCCGGCGCCGGCGAGACGTGCCAGCCGCGCTTATCGCGTCCGAGCGGCGGGTGCGGCGGTGCCGCAGGGCGGCTGATGTCGTCCTCGCCGTCCAGCCGCTGCGTGTTGGGCGTCTCAGCCATGATCGAGTGCCGCAGCGCTCACAGCAGGACCACTCACCGCCACCTCGAGCGCCGCGCCGAGCGCTCCGCCGAGGTCGCCGAGCGCCGCGATGTGGACCCGCGGCGGGCGGTCGTCGGTAAACAGGTGTGGTCGCATCGCGGCTGCGATGCGCTCGGCGTAGGGGTGACCGAAGCGCACTCCCAGTCCCCCACCGATGATCACTGCCTCGACGTCGAGCAGGTTGACTGCGGAGGCGATACCGGCGCCGAGCGCCGCGACAGCGCGATCGACGAGCTTGTGCGTGAGCTCGTCGCCCGACTCGATCGCGCGCTGCCAGATGCCGCTCGTCAGGCGGTCGTGACCGTGCGCGCGCATGATCTCGAAAAGATCGGTGTGTCTCCCGCGTTCGTGGAGCTTCCGTGCGCGGATCTCCATGGCGGCCCTGCCCGCATATGCCTCAACGCAACCGCGTCGCCCGCAGGTGCAACGCCGGCCATTCTGGCGGATCACCATGTGGCCGATCTCGCCAGCGTCGCCTCGTCCGAGCCAGGGCTTGCCGTCGATCACGACTCCGCCACCGACTCCGGTGCCCCAGAAGACTCCGAGCAGCGAGTCGTAGGGCTTGCCGGCCCCGAGCACGAACTCGGCTTTGGTCGCGACCTCGACGTCGTTGCCGATCGCGATGGGCCGGCCGAGCAGCGCTTCGAGCTTTGCTGCAAGCGGGAAGGTCCCGGTCCAGCCGGGCAGGTTGCGAGCACCGCTAACCGTGCCCGCCCGCCGGTCGACCCTCCCCGGCGAGCCGACGCCGATCCCGGCGAGCCGCGCGACCTCGACGGAAGCGGCGAGGGCTGCTTGCTGGACGACGCCCGCCATCGCGGTGGCGACGTCGGACGGTCCGCCAGTCGTCGGCGTCGGTATGCGTGCGATTCCGAGAACGGTGTTCACG
>DATAJI010000278.1:0-1883 GCA_036262195.1 Solirubrobacteraceae bacterium | reverse complement strand
GTCTAGAGGCGCAGCTACGCCTGCCCGAGAACGGCGGCGAGCGAGCGAGCGACGCGCGCGATCTGCTCCTCGCGGAGCTGCGGGAAAAACGGCAGCGCTACGGACCGCGCGGCGACGTCCTCGCAGACGGGGAATTCACCGGGCCGGTGGCCGAAGCGCTCGCGGTAGAAGCTCATCAGGTGGATCGCGGGCAGGTAAGGCTTGCTCGCGATTCCGCGCTCGCGTAGCGCCTCGATCGTCGCGTCGCGGTCGACGCCCGGCGGGAGCAGGACTGTGAAGACGAACCAGCCACGAACGACGCCACCGGCGTCGGGGCAGGGTAGTTCGAGCCCCTCGATCCCACCGAGCGCCTCGCGGTATTGCGAGGCGACGTTGGCGCGGGCTGCGAGCAGCTCGTCGAGACGCGCGAGCTGCGCGATGCCGAGCGCGCAGGCGATGTCCGAGAGGCGGTAGTTGAAGCCGAGCCGGTCGTGGTCGAGCCAGTCCATGTCGGGTGCGCGACCCTGGTTTCGCTCGCTATCGATTTGCTCCTTGAGGCCCGCATCGCCAAGCGTGACGATGCCACCCTCACCGGTCGTCATCTGCTTGTTGGGATAGAACGCGAAGACCGCGGGATGGCCGCGAGAGCCCACCGCTCGCCCATCCGGATAGAGCGCGCCGAGCGCCTCGCAGGCATCCTCGACGATCGGCATGCCGAGCGCCTCCAGCGGCTCGAGCTCCGCGGGCCAGCCGAAGATGTGGACCGGCAGCAAAGCCCGCGTGCGCTCCGTCACGGCTGCCGCTGCTGCATCGGGGTCGAGCGTCAGCGTGACCGGATCGATGTCCGCGAAGACTGGCCGCGCACGCTCGTAGATGACCGCATTGGCTGAGGCGACGAACGAGAACGGGCTCGTCACCACCTCGTCGCCCTCAGCGACGCCCACGGCGCGTAGCGCAAGGTGAAGGCCGGCGGTGCCACTCGACACGGCGCTAGCGTAGGGCGTGCCCACGCGCGCGGCGAACCGCTGCTCGAAGTCCGCCAGTCGTGGCCCGAGAGACAGCTGGCCCGAGCGCAGAACGTTGATCACGGCTGCCTCCTCGGTCGCGCCGAGCCACGGACGTGCCAGTGGGATCGGCTCGTCCTCTGAGCCACTCACGTCACGACCCCCAGCAATGTGCCACCGCCGCCACGCCACAAGGACGGGCCGCGCCCTGCCAAGCCGCCCAGGCGAGGACCCCTGTCGCGCGCAAGGACAGGCAGCCGGCGAAGCCGGCTCCGACAGCCCTCATGCCGCGTGGGTCGGCAGCATGCCGCACTCGAGCGAATCGACGAGCGCCTCCCAGGACGCCGCGATCAGGTTCTCGGATACCCCGATCGTGCCCCAGACCTCGTTGCCATCCGAAGCATCGATCAGCACCCGGGTCACGGCGTCGGTTCCCTTCGCCTCATCGAGAATGCGCACTTTGTAGTTCACGAGCTCGATATCGCGCAGGTGCGGATGGACTTCGATGATCGCCGAGCGCAGAGCTGCGTCGAGCGCGTTTACAGGCCCGTTGCCGGTCGCCGTACGCTCATAGCTCTTGCCATCGATCGCGATGCGGATCGTCGCTTCCGTCGAGACTTCGCCGCCCCCCTGCATCGCGACAACGACGCGCCAAGACTCGAGCGCGAACAGCCGCTCGCCCTCGCCGGTCTCACGACGTAGGAGTAGCTCGAACGACCCGTCGGCAGCCTCGAACTGATACCCCTCGTGCTCGAGCGTCTTGACCTTCTCGAGCACACGCGTCGCGGCTTCGTCGTCGAGCTCGATACCGAGAGCCGCAGCCTTCTCGAGCATGCTTGTGCGCCCGGCGAGCTCGGACACGAGCAGCGCCCGCTCGTTGCCGACCAGCGCAGGGTCGAC
>DATAJI010000277.1:0-6162 GCA_036262195.1 Solirubrobacteraceae bacterium | reverse complement strand
CTCGTCACAACCCTCGCGTTCTTCTACAAGCAGCGGGGCGCGAAGCTTGCGCCGGCTGTCAAGCCGGGAAGCCCGCTGCGATCGGCCCGCGAGCTGTTCGGATCTCGCTGGTTCACGATCGGCATGCTCGTGGCGGTCGCCGCTTGGCTGCTGCATGTGGCGGCGATGGCGTTCGCTCCGCTGACAACGGTACAAGTGGTGCTGGCTGGGGGGATCGTCCTCGTTGGGGTGATGGCTGATCGTTTCTTCGGCTTCACCGTGGACCGCCGCCAGTGGCTTGGCCTCGGCTTGACAGCACTCGGACTCGCCGCCTTCGCGCTGACCGCCCCTGGCGGTGGCGGTCCCCGCTCGACCTTCTCCCCGTCGGGGATGGTCGCCTTCGAGGCGGTGCTCTGCGGTCTCGGTGCTGTCCTCATCGTCGGACCGTCGGCTGGCGCCCCACGTCGCCATCACGGGACCATGCTCGGCGCCGCCACCGGCATCCTGTTTGGCGTCTCCGACGTCTCGATCAAGGCCCTGACAGGAATCGCCGGCGCGCACGGGGCGCTCGGGCTCCTACTCAGCCCGTGGCTGGCGGTGACCTTGCTCGCCTCGGTCGTCGCGTTCTTCGCCTCAGCCAAGTCGCTGCAGGACGGGGATGCGGTGCCGGTGATCGCGATCACAAGCGCGACAGCGAACATCTCGGCTATCGCTGGCGGCTTCCTCGTGTTCAGCGATCCACTCCCCAGCGGCGTGCTCGGCATCACGATCCAAGCGTTCGGCGTGCTGGCTATCGTGCTTGCGGCCGCGCTGATGCCGTCGTTCGGCGGCGAGCGCACATCGCTGGCAAGCACCGCGCACGCAGCATCCTGACGCGGGCCTAACCCCGCCGTCAACCGGGTGGCGGGACGCCCTCTGTCCCTTTGCTATGGTCCGCAGCCGATGCCGACCACGAGTCAACTCGTTCGTACCGGGCGCAAGCCGCCGAAGAAGAAGCTCGCGACGCCTGGCCTCAAGTCCGGCGCCGGGCGCAAGCGCAAGGTGGCAGCACCGCAGCGGCGCGGCGTCTGCACGCGCGTCTACACGGTGACGCCGAAGAAGCCGAACTCGGCGCTGCGCAAGGTGGCGCGCGTGCGGATCACCGGCTCGATCGAGGTCACCGCCTATATCCCGGGCGAGGGCCACAACCTGCAAGAGCACTCCGTCGTGCTCGTACGCGGTGGTCGCGTCAAGGATCTGCCGGGCGTCCGCTACAAGGTCGTCCGCGGAGCGCTTGACGCAGCCGGTGTCAGCGATCGCAAGAAGGCGCGCTCGCAGTACGGCGTCAAGAAGGGCTAGTGGTCAACTAGTGCCGCGCCGGGCAGCAGCACAGATTCGTCGGGTCGCGCCCGACCCGGTTCATCGATCCCGCATCGTCACGCAGGTCGTCAACAAGGTCATGGTCGACGGCAAGAAGTCGACCGCCGAGCGGATTGTCTATGACGCGCTGGCGATCATCGCCGAGCGCACCGGCAAGGAGCCGGTCGAGGCGCTCGAGGAGTCGATCAAGATCCTCACGCCCTCGCTCGAGGTTCGCTCGCGTCGCGTCGGCGGCGCCACCTACCAGGTTCCGGTCGAGGTCCCGCCCGGCCGCGCACGCACGCTTGCCGTTCGCTGGCTCGTCGAGCACGCGCGCACGCGGCGCGAGAAGCAGATGTCGCAGCGGCTGGCCGGCGAGCTGCTCGACGCCCAGTCACAGCAGGGCGGCGCCTACAAGCGCAAGGACGACATCTTCCGCATGGCACAGGCCAATAAGGCCTTCGCGCACTACCGCTGGTAGCCGGACCGGTGCCGCGACATCCCCTGGGATCACTGGCGTCCTGCTATCATCGCGGGAGTGTGGCGACGCTCGCGTGAGCGGGGTCGTTGCTGATCTACGACCATGGAGACCGCTAGCGCATAGCAAACGCGATCGAGGGCTGGACGAGTGTGTTCACGGGCCCTACGGGCCTATTTTTTTGCCCGCACAGCGACCGCGTTCAAGCAGGCCTCGGACAACTCCAGTCGAACTTCGAAAGCCCACATGACAAGAGCCTTTTCACTACACAAGACCCGCAATATCGGGATCATGGCGCATATCGACGCCGGTAAGACGACGACGACCGAGCGCATCCTCTACTACACCGGCCGCACCTACAAGATCGGTGAGGTGCACGAGGGCGCGGCGACGATGGACTGGATGGAGCAGGAGCAGGAGCGCGGCATCACGATCACTTCGGCCGCCACGACCTGCCAGTGGAAGGACCACCGGATCAACATCATCGACACGCCTGGACACGTCGACTTCACCGTCGAAGTGGAGCGCTCGCTGCGCGTGCTCGACGGCGCGATCGCCCTGTTCGACTCGGTCGCCGGCGTCGAGCCGCAGTCCGAGACGGTGTGGCGCCAGGCCGACAAGTACCACGTTCCCCGAATCGCCTACATCAACAAGATGGACCGGATCGGCGCTGACTTCGAGCGCGGCATCCAGACGATGATCGACCGCCTGGCCGCTCATCCGGTGCCGGTTCAGCTACCGATCGGCGTCGAGAGCGAGTTCGCCGGGGTCATCGACCTCGTGACGATGAAGGGGATCTACTACCTCGACGAGCTCGGTACCGAGCAAGAGGAGCGCGAGATCCCCGCCGAGCTCCAGGCCGCGGCCGCAGCCGCGCGTGAGCACCTGCTTGAGGAGGTCTCCCACCACGACGATGAGCTGATCGAGCTGATCCTCGAGGAGAAGGAGGTTCCCGTCGATCTGCTCAAGCGCGCGATCCGCAAGGCGACGCTCGCGATCGAGATGACGCCCGTGCTCTGCGGCTCGTCGTTCAAGAACAAGGGCGTGCAGCCTCTGCTGGACGCGGTGATCGACTATCTGCCGTCGCCGCTGGAGGTACCGCCCGTGGTCGGGATCGTGTCGAGCAAAGGCGCTGAGGATCGCGAAGAGACCCGCTCCGCCGACGATTCCGAGCCATTCGCTGCGCTCGCCTTCAAGATCATGGCGGACCCGTTCGTCGGCAAGCTCACCTACTTCCGCGTGTACTCAGGCAAGCTCGCCTCAGGGGCGCGCGTGCTCAACGTCTCGACCGGTCACACCGAGCGGATTGGGCGGATCCTGATGATGCATGCGAACGATCGCGAGGAGGTCAGCGAGGTCTACGCCGGCGATATCGCGGCCGCCGTCGGCATCAAGCAGGTGACGACGGGGGACACGCTCGCCGCGCCCGACGCCCCGATCAAGCTCGAGCAGATCATCTTCCCCGAGCCGGTGATCAAGGTCGCCGTCGAGCCGAAGACGAAGGTCGACCAGCAGAAGATGTCGGTCGCGCTCGGCCGACTCGCCGAGGAGGACCCGACCTTCCGCGTGCAGACCAACGAGGAGACCGGGCAGACCGAGATCTCCGGGATGGGCGAGCTACACCTCGAGGTGCTGGTCGACCGGATGAAGCGCGAGTACGGCGTCGAGGCCAACGTCGGCCGCCCACAAGTCTCCTACCGCGAGACGGTTCGTGGCGAGGCGAAGCACGTCGAGGGCCGCTTTGTCCGCCAGACCGGCGGCTCGGGCCAATACGGGATCGTCTACATCGATCTCGAGCCGGCGCCCGGCGAGGGCTTCGACTTCGTCAACAAGATCAAGGGCGGCTCGGTTCCGAGCGAGTTCATACCGGCGGTCGAGAAAGGCTGCGAGGAGGCGCTCGAGAACGGCGTCAAGGCCGGCTATCCAATGGTCGACATCCGCGTCACGCTCACCGACGGGAAGTACCACGACACTGACTCTTCGGAGATCGCGTTCAAGATCGCCGGCTCGCTTGCCTTCAAGGAAGCGGCGAGACGCGCCAAGCCGGTCCTGCTGGAGCCGGTGTTCGCCGTCGAGGTCGTTGTTCCAGAGGAGTTCCTCGGCGACGTCATCGGCGACCTCTCGCGTCGGCGCGGACGGATCGAGGGACAGGAGCGACGCGGCAATGCGCTTGCGGTCACGGGGCGCGTTCCGCTGTCTGAGATGTTTGGCTACGCGACCGACCTGCGCTCCAATACGCAGGGTCGCGCCACCTACACGATGCAGTTCGAGGGCTACGAGGAAGTGCCACCGAACATCGCCGAGAAGGTCGTCGAGAGCCGCGGAGGCGAGTCAGCTGCGGCCGCATAACGGCGCGCGTAGTCGCGCGATGATGGTTTCTGAGAGTATTTCCAGGTTCGCCTTCGATGGGCGGGCCTCCAACTGCGAACACAGGAGTAACTGAAGTGGCAAAGGCGAAGTTCGAGCGCGACAAGCCGCACGTCAACGTCGGCACGATCGGTCATATCGATCACGGCAAGACGACGCTGACCGCTGCCATCACAAACGTACTCGCCGAGAAGATGGGCGGGGAGGCCAAAAGCTTCGAAGAGATCGACAACGCTCCGGAGGAGCGCGAGCGCGGCATCACGATCGCGACCTCGCACGTCGAGTACCAGACCGAGAACCGCCACTACGCGCACGTCGACTGTCCCGGACACGCGGACTACGTGAAGAACATGATCACCGGCGCGGCGCAGATGGACGGCGCGATTCTCGTCGTCTCGGCCGCCGACGGTCCGATGCCCCAGACGCGTGAGCACATCCTGCTCGCCCATCAGGTCGGCGTCCCCTACATCGTGGTCTTCCTCAACAAGGCGGACACGGTTGATGACCCGGAGCTGCTCGAGCTCGTCGAGGTCGAGGTGCGCGAGTTGCTCACGCTCTACAACTTCCCCGGTGATGACGTCCCGTTCGTCACTGGGTCGGCGCTCAAGGCACTCGAAGGCGACGCGGCCTACCGCGAGAAGATCCTCGAACTCGCAGCGGTGCTCGACTCCTACATTCCCGAGCCCGTTCGCGAGCTCGACAAGCCGTTCCTGATGCCGGTCGAGGACGTTTTCTCGATCACCGGCCGCGGCACCGTCGCGACCGGCCGCATTGAGCAGGGGATCATCAAGACCGGCGAGACGGTCGAGATCCTCGGGATCAAGGACACGACCAGCACGGTCGTGACGGGCGTCGAGATGTTCCGCAAGATCCTCGATCAAGGACAGGCCGGGGACAACGTGGGATGCCTGCTGCGCGGCACCAAGCGCGAGGAAATCGAGCGCGGCCAGGTGCTGTGCAAGCCCGGCTCGATCACGCCCCACACTCACTTCAAGAGCGAGGTCTACGTGCTCAAGAAGGAGGAGGGCGGTCGTCACACGCCGTTCTTCTCCGGTTACCGGCCCCAGTTCTATTTCCGTACGACGGACGTCACCGGAGTGGCGAACCTGCCCGAAGGTGTCGAGATGGTCATGCCCGGGGACAACGTCCAGATGGAGATCGAGCTGATTCAGCCGATCGCGATGGACCCCGGACTGCGGTTCGCGATCCGTGAGGGCGGCCGCACGGTCGGCTCGGGAGTCGTGACCGAGATCATCAAATAGGCGCTTTTCTTGGCCCGCAGAGCGGGCAAAAAAACGCCGACTCAACAATGGATACGACAGTAGGCAGCGCGTGTTTGCTCGCGGGCTGAAGGAGCGCGGAGGCGCACGTTTCGCCCCCTGCCCCGGTCAATTGCGACCAGTAGACAACGTCACAGCATCAACCTAAGGAAAGCAGCGCCGACCCGATGCCACCGGCAGCACAAAACAAGATTCGCATTCGCCTCAAGGCCTACGACACGCAGGCCATCGAGACGGCTGCCAAGGAGATCGTCGAAACCGCGACGCGGACCGGCGCGACGGTCTCTGGGCCGGTGCCGCTGCCGACCGAAAAGAACGTCTACTGCGTGATCCGCTCGCCGTTCAAGGACAAGGACTCGCGCGAGCACTTCGAGATCCGCACCCACAAGCGGCTGATCGACATCCATCAGCCGACGCCGAAGACGGTCGACTCCCTCCAGCGACTCGATCATCTTCCCGCTGGCGTTGACATCGAGATCCGTCTCGCCAGCTGATGGCTGGAATCCTCGCAAGGAAGCTCGGGATGACGCAGCTGTTTGGCGAGGACGGCGCGGTCGCCAGCGTCACGGTTCTCGAGGCGGGCCCGTGTTACGTAACCGCGATTCGCACGACCGAACGTGACGGCTACGACGCGGTACAGCTCGCGTTCGGTGCTGCGCGCGAGAAGGCGATCAGCAAACCGGAGCGTGGCCACCTGGCCAAGGCTTCGGCACCGCCGAT
>DATAJI010000276.1:0-5778 GCA_036262195.1 Solirubrobacteraceae bacterium | reverse complement strand
GTCCGGGAAGCACCGGCGCGCCTACGACCCCACCGCCAGGCCTCCGCAGCACTCGCTACGATCGACCGCCCGTGCACGAGACCAAGCCAAGCGTTTTCCTGATCGCGCGACCCGCGGTCGACCTCGAGGGAGTGCGCGCCTACCTCGCTGACGTGGGCGGCGAGTCGTGGCTCGAGCGCCAGCTCGAGGAGTCGGACGGCTCGCCGAACAGCGCCGAGCTGCTTGTCGAGTTCTGCGGCCGTGCCTGCTATCGCAGCTGGGAGCCCGGTCTCAACGTGAACGTTACGCGCGTGCGGACCGATCGCCGGGCCTACCTCGAGAACATCCTGCGCAGCGCCCACGGCAGCGTGCTCGAGCACGCGAACTTCAGCTTTGCGCTGCGCAATTGTTCACGCGTCCTGACCCATGAACTGGTTCGGCATCGCGCCGGGTCGGCATTCAGCCAGGAGAGCCTGCGCTACGTCCGGCTGACCGACATCGGCTTCCGCCTCCCGCCGGTGCTCGAGCCGGTCCGCGAGCGGGCGCTGGCGATCGTCGAGCAGCTCGAGGAGTTTCAACGTGAGGCCGCCGAGCAGCTCGGTCTGGACGATGAGGGCGTGCCGTTCCACGTCAAGAAGGAGGCGACCTCGGCGCTGCGACGGCTCGCCCCGATCGGGCTGTCCACCGACATCATCTGGACCGCCAACGTCCGCACGCTGCGCCACGTGATCGAGATGCGCACCGACCCGGGTGCCGAGGAGGAGCTCCGCCTGGTCTTCGACACGATCGCCGAGATCGCCCAGCGCGAGGCACCGTTTCTCTTCCAGGACTTCAGCCGCCAGGACGACGGCAGCTGGGTCCCGGTCTACCGCAAGGTGTAGGCGCAGCGCGTCCTTGGTGAATCCAGACGGGCGTCCCGAGGGCTCCCCGGCCGGGAGCCCTCGGGACCCGCAGTCCTACTCTTCTTCGGGGGCCGACGCAATCGCCTGGCCGAGCAGCTCCACCACGCCCGGATCGCGGAGCGTCGTTACGTCGCCGAGCGCGCGGCCCTCGGCGATATCGCGCAACAGCCGGCGCATGATCTTGCCGGAGCGCGTCTTCGGGAGGTCGTCGGCCCAGATGATCCGCTTCGGCCTGGCGAACTTGCCGATCCGCACCGAAACCGTCTCGCGGATACCAGCCTCGAGGTCTTCCGTCCCTTCGGTCGTGCCTTGCAACGTGACGAAGGCGCAGATCGCCTGCCCAGTCAACTCGTCCGACTGGCCAATGACCGCGGCTTCGGCGACGGCTTCGTGGGCAACGATCGCCGACTCGACCTCAGCCGTCGACAGACGGTGGCCCGAGACGTTGACGACGTCGTCGATCCGCCCGATCACCCAGATGTACCCGTCCTTGTCACGCCGAGCCGCGTCGCCGACGAGATAGACCTCGTTGCCGAAGCGCTTGAAGTACGTCTCGACAAAGCGCTCATCGTCCTTGTAGAGCGTTCGAAGCATCGACGGCCAGGGACGGGTCAGGACGAGTAGTCCCTGACCCTCCTCGATCGTCTTGCCCTCGTGCTCGTCGACCACATCGGCCTTGATCCCGGGAAACGGCGTCGTCGCCGAGCCCGGCTTGGTCGCGGTGATCCCCGGAAGCGGCGTGATCATGATCGCGCCGGTCTCCGTCTGCCACCACGTGTCGACGATCGGACAGCGTTCGCCGCCGATCACCTTGTGGTACCAGAGCCAGGCCTTTGGGTTGATCGGCTCACCAACCGTCCCGAGCAGTCGCAGCGAGCTCAGGTCGAAGCGCCGAGGATGGTCCGCCCCCCACTTGATACAGGCACGAATTGCCGTTGGCGCGGTGTAGAAGATCGTCACGCCATAACGCTGGATGATCTCCCACCAGATGCCCTTGTGGGGGTAGTCAGGCGCGCCCTCGTACATGACGCAGGTCGCCCCGTTGCAGAGCGGACCGTAGACGATGTAGGAGTGGCCGGTGACCCAGCCGACATCAGCCGCGCACCAGTACACATCCTCCTCCGGATGGAGGTCGAAGACGTAGCGGTGCGTTGCGCTGGCGCCGGTCAGGTAGCCGCCCGAGGTGTGCAGGATGCCCTTTGGCTTTGCCGTCGAGCCGCTCGTGTAGAGGATGTAGAGCGGATCCTCAGCGTCCATCGGCTCGGCGGGGCACTTCGCCTCTGCCGCCTCCATGATCTCGTGGTACCAGACGTCACGGCCCGGGCGCATGTCGCACTCGGTCCCTTTCGAGGCGATCACGATGATGTGCTCGAGGGACTTCAGATCCCCCATCACGAGGTCGACGGCCTGCTTGATCGGCGCGATCGTGCCCTTGCGCGACGCCCCGTCGACGGTGATCAGCGCCTTGGCCTCGGAGAACTCCATGCGCTCGCGTACCGCCTCCGGCGCAAAGCCGCCGAACACGACGTTGTGCGGGGCGCCGATGCGCGCGCAGGCAAGCATCGCGATCGCGACCTCGGGAATCATCGGCAGATAGATGCCGACCACGTCGCCCTTCTTGATCCCGAGGTTCTTCAACGCGTTGGCGAAGCGTTCGACGTCGGCGAGCAGGTCTGAATAGGTGACCTTTCGCTCGCTGCCATCCTCGCCCAGCCAGTTGAACGCAACCTTGTCGCCGCGATCAGCTTCGACGTGCCGGTCGAGGCAATTGTAGGAGACGTTCAGGCTGCCGCCGACGAACCACTTGTAGAAGGGCGGATTCGAGTCGTCGAGCACGGTGTCCCACTTCTTGAACCAGTGGAGCTGCTCGGCCTGTCGTACCCACCATCCCTGCCAGTCGCTCTCCGCCTCTTCGTAGATCTTCGGGTCGCTCAGCAACGCCCGCTTGCGGAACTCCGCTGACGGGGGAAAGAACTCAACGTCAAGCAGCGACGCGAGCTCACGGTCGAGCTCGGGGTCGCTCGTGTCGGACTGAGTCTGGTCAGTCGCCATGGTCCACTCACCTCACTTTGCAGTCGGGGCGGCCGCGCTGGCGGCGCGATCCTCGCGCCGCCAGCCATGGCCGTACGTCCGTCTTACCGGTTCATTGGGAACAGTGGCACAACGACCTTGCCGAAGGTGCTGTTCACGACAGCCCCAAACGACGCGTACCACGCTGCGATCGCTGTAGCAATGCCGAAATAACCACCGGCATGGTGCAGACTCGTGCTACCGCCGCCGTCCTGGCCCAGTGCGAGCAGGACGAACGTGATCGTCAACAGGACGAACACGAGCAACACAGCGCCGCTCACCCTGAGCGAGCCGATTGTCATGTAGGCCGTGAAGATCGCCCACGCCCAAAAGAACAGACCCAGCCCGTGGGCGCTGATCGCGCCGGCGTCTCCGCTGGCGATCAGGAAAAACGCTATCCAGAACGCGCCATACGACGAGAACGCAACCGCCCCGAACGTGTTGCCGGCGCGGAACTCCCACATCCCCGCTAGCAGCTGAACGAGCCCACCGTAAGCAAACGCGAGCGCTACCGCGCCGCCTGTCGAGGTCGCGCCAACGAGGTTGGCGTTGACCATCGACAGGATAAACGTCGTCATCGCGAAGCCAGCGAGACCCAGCGGTGCTGGATTCGCGGGGCTCCACGATGAGCCGCCTGATCCTTCCATATCTGCTCCTCTCCTAAGCCGCGCGGACGAGCCGCGCGGCTCTATTGCGCGGGCCCCACGGGAGACCCGCCGTTGAAACGGGATGAGCATAACCCGACGCGGGTTAGAAAATCAGAAAATTTTCATGCGGCACGACGTCGCGCCGAGCGCACATGTGCGCGCCAGACCTAGCAGAGGCTCAGCCGCGCCGCCGCTTGCGCTTCTTCGACGCGGCCGGCGACGGCGCTGGAGGCGGCGTCGGCGCGGGCGCTAGCGTCGCGGGTTGCGAGTTGCCTCGCCGCCCACCGCGCGCAGCGCTCGCGCTCTGCTGGCCTGGTTTCACCCACGGAATCGCCTCACCGGCCGCCCACGCCGGTGGTCGCACCATCCCGCCGACCCCGAGCAGCAGCATCCCGAATCCGACGAGGAACAGGAACTGGATCAACGGCAGTGGGACGATCGGGATGATGAAGAGCACGCCGCCGACGATGCCGAGGATGCCGAGCGGCCTAGTCAGCAGGCCAACGCGCATCGCGCGCAGCGCTACCAGTACGAAGATCACCGCGATCGCGAGGTAGCCAAGCAGGTAGAGGATGTCTAGGACCCCGCGGAATGCGCCACCGGTTGCGGCGTCGTAAGCCGCCGTGTTCTGCACCGCATGGGTCACGAGCTTATGTGCGCCGATCGAGTCGGACACGGCGAGGACGACCGACGCGGCGGCGACCGTCGGCGGCGCCACCTTGATCAGGACTGGCATGAGCCTTGAAGGCTTGCCACCGCGGGCAACCTCGGCGTCGCGCAGGTAACGGAGCGGCCAGGCCATCAAGGCGAGCCCGGCTGCACCGACGAGCCAGGCAATAACGTTCTCGACCGCGTGCTTGTCGAGGTATCGCTCATCGATCACGCGCGGATCGACGACCGCCTCCTTTGCGCCGTGAAGCGCCGGCGCGAGACCCTGCAACAGTCCGGTTGCCGGCTCCTTCGAGCTGATCAGCACGAGAATCAGGAGCTGCCCGATGAGATACAAGGAGCCGGCGGCGATCGCGAGCATGCCGACGCGCTGTCGCTGAGCGCCCTCTATCTCGAGCTGGCGCTCGCGGTCATCCATGATGGCGGCAGTCTAACTGGACGCTTCGCGCCAGGCGGGCGCGGTAGGCTTGGACCATGGAAGGCTTCGGTGGGCTGTTCGGCGATCCCGACGAGCTGCAGCGGCGGATGGCCGAGTTCGCGGACCAGATGCAAGGTCAGCAGCGCTTGGCGTGGGCGGACAACGCGATCAAGCTGGCGGTCGATATGACGGTAGCGGCGATCAACCGCATAAACGTGCAGGGCAACGCCGAGGAGCAGGCCCAGCAGATTCGATCTGTAATGGCGGTCGTCTTTCCGGAGGCCGTCACGCTCGTGCGGGAGGCCCGCTCGGGCCTGCAGTAGAACCTGGTCCCGCGGGCAACCGCACGGCGCTCATCGGCCAAGCGACCCGGTGGCGCTCGAGGCGCCAGCGCATTCTCGTCGCCTCAGACGTCGCCGTCAGCGCCTAACTCGTCAACGTCCAAATCGTCGTCGTCTTCTTCGACCTCGAGTTCGTCAACGTCGTCAAGCTCGCTGAGGTCGTCATCGTCGCCGTAGAGCTCCTCGTCGTCCTCCTCCAGCTCGGCGAGCAGCCACGGGTACGTCTCGGTCCCGTAGCCGGCTTCCGGCACGGCTTCGTCGCGCGGCGCAGGAAGGCCGGTGGGCGACGGCAACGTGATCATCGACATCTCAGTCTCCTTTCCTTGGTGTCTCGGTCCCTTGGCGCCCCCGCATCGGCGATTGGCTTCGGGAGTTGGCCTAAACGCTAATGGGCGCGGCCAGAAATTGACGAGCCACCGCCCCTAGGCGATTTGTCGAAGCTTTGGGACGGCGGCTCGGGCACTGCCGATGTCGCTCTTATGAACCTCGGCCAATCGCGGCTGCGTGCGCATGCCACGGCGATGCTTCTGGCCGCGAGCGCCGCGCTGGCAGGAGCGGGCGCGGCGGCGGGAGCGAGCACCCACCACGCGGTGCTCGTGCCCCTGAGCGCCTGCGCCATGGCGCTCGCGGGCGCCCTCATCACCTGGCGCTGGGGAGAGCAGTTCGCCGAGCTGACACTGGCCGGGATCGTGGTGACTGTGACGGTCCTCGTGACGCTGACGGCAGCGGTCAGCCATACCCGCACCACGGGC
>DATAJI010000275.1:0-19568 GCA_036262195.1 Solirubrobacteraceae bacterium | reverse complement strand
GCGCAGTGGCGGGCTCGACTCGGTGGCGCGGTGGCGGTCTTCGTGACCTCCAGCGTCACCGGCGAGGGGCTGTCCGAGCTCTCCGCTGAGCTCCTCCGATCGGTCCCGTTCGAGGCCTCAGATGAGGTCCCAGGCGAGCCGGAGCTAGCCGAGCACTTGACGTTCAGGCCCGCCCAGGGGCGCGGCTTCCGCGTCGAGCGGGACGGCGACGGTGCGTTTCGAGTCATTGGCGAGGGGATCGACCGCCTGCTCGCGCGCCACGACCTCGACAACGAGGAGGCGCTCGCGCACGTCGAGGCCCGGCTGCGCCAGATCGGCGTGATTCGTGCGCTTGAGGCGCAGGGCTTTCAGGCAGGCGATGACGTCGAGATTGCCGGGGTTCCGTTCGACCTCGACCCCTAGATGGTTCTAGACCGGGTCGGCGGTCACAGGACATCGGCCGTAAGCTGCGCCGCGATGGCTCGCAGCGTTATCAAGCTCGGCTCCGCGATCGTCGCCGACGACGATGGGACCCTGCGCAACGACGTGCTCACGCAGGTCTGCTCGGCGGTAGCGGAACGCCACGACGCCGGGGACGAGCTCGTGATCGTCACGAGCGGAGCGATCGCTGCGGGAGTGCGCGCCCTCGGGCTGGCTGGGCGGCCGTCGTCGGTCGACGAGTTGCAGGCCGCCAGCGCGGTTGGACAGGGGCGGCTCTACCCGGTCTACGACGAGCTGCTCCGAGCCCGCGGCGTCCAGACGGCACAAGTGCTGCTGACCTTCTTCGACCTCAGCGCTCGGGCGAACTATCTAAACGCGCGCCAGACGCTCGGCAAGTTGCTGGAGTGGAAGGTCGTGCCGGTCATCAACGAGAACGACACGACCGCAACCGACGAGATCTCCTTCGGTGACAACGACTTTCTCGCGGCCCAGGTAGCGATCCTCATCGGCGCGCAGCGACTCGTCCTACTGACCAACACCGAGGGGCTCTACAGTGGCGATCCGGCGCGCGTCGCTGATGCTCAGCTGATCGACGAGGTCGTGGACTTCGCCGCGCTCGAGCAGCTCGAGATCACGCAGAGCACGTCGGCACACGGCTCGGGCGGGATGCGCTCGAAGGTAACGGCGGCCGACATGGCGACGGCGGCAGGGATCGAGACGACGATCTGCAGCGGCGCCCGTGAGGGCGTGCTGGCACGCGTGCTGGCGGGTGAGCACGAGGGCACGCGCTTTCCCGCGCACGAGCCGCGCTACTCGAGCTTCAAGCTGTGGCTCAAGTATGCGAAGCCGAGCCGCGGCGTGATCGTCGTCGATGGCGGCGCCGCGCAGGCCCTGCGTGAGGAGGGAACGAGCCTCTTACCTGTCGGCATCCTCGAGGTCCGCGGCGGCTTCGAGGCCGGCGACGCGATCGACATCGTCGACGCCAATGGCTCACTCGGCAAGGGGATATCGAGCTACTCCGCCAGCGAGCTGTCGCGCGTCAAGGGCCTGAAGTCTCAGTCCGTGCGTGAGCTGCTCCCGCGCGCCGCCGAGGAGGCGGTCCATCGCGACTACCTCGTGCTCGACTAGCACCGACCACGTAAAGGCCGGTGAGCCGTAACCTTTTGGTCAGCATGGCTCTCAGCACAGAGACGGTCAGCGACATCTGCGCCGCCGCCAAGCAGGCGTCGCGAGCGCTCGCGCTGCTCGACACGCAGACCAAGGACGCGGCGCTCGAAGCGATCGCCGAGGCGCTCGAGGAGCGCTCCGCGGAGATACTCGAAGCGAACGCGCTCGACCTCGAGGCCGGCCGTGCGGCGGAGCTCAGCGACGCGCTGCTCGACCGGCTGGCGCTGAACGAGCGGCGTGTTGCCGCGATCGCGGCGGGCGTGCGCGCGGTCGCAACGCTGTCAGATCCGGTTGGTGAGGTCGTCGACGGCTTTCGCCGGCCGAACGGCCTCGAGATCCGTAAGGTGCGGGTGCCACTCGGGGTCGTGGCGGTGGTCTACGAGGCGCGCCCGAACGTGACGATCGATGCAGCGGCGCTCTGCCTCAAGTCCGGCAACGCGACGGTCCTGCGCGGCTCATCGAGCGCGGCTCATTCCAACGCGCTACTCGCCCAGCTTGCCGCTGAGGCGGCCGAGGCGGTGGGCGTCCCGGAGGGCGCGATCTCGATCATTCGAGGCGGTGATCGTGACGAGCTGCGCGAGCTCGCGACCCAGACCGGTCGGGTCGATCTCTTGATCCCGCGCGGCGGAGAGCAGCTCAAGGCAGCGCTCGCTGAGTGCGCGACCGTTCCCGTCATCTACGCCGCGTCCGGCAACTGTCACGTCTACGTCGACTCGTCCGCCGACCTCGACCTCGCCCGCAGGATCGCCGTCAACGCGAAGGTCCAGCGGCCGGGTGTCTGCAACGCGGCCGAGACGCTCCTCGTCCACCGCGACGTAGCCGCGCTGTTCCTGCCGCAAGTCGCTGGCGAGCTGGTCGAGGCCGGCGTCGAGCTGCGCGGTGATCAGCGCGCGCGCGAGCTCGTCAGCCAGTGTCCGATCGAACCGGCCAGCGCCGCTGACTGGGACACCGAGTACCTGTCGCTGATTCTCGCGGTCGGCGTGGTCGACTCACTGGAGGCCGCGATCGAGCACATCGCAGCGCACGGGACCGGTCACTCCGAAGCGATCGTCACGCGCGACCGTGACGCCGCGCGCCGCTTCCAGCACGCCGTCGATGCGGCCTGCGTCTATGTCAACGCATCGACTCGGTTCACCGACGGCGGCGAGTTCGGGATGGGCGCGGAGATCGGCAACTCAACGCAGAAGCTGCACGCCCGCGGCCCGATCGGCCTGCGCGAGCTGTGCGCCTTCAAGTACCTGATCGAGGGCGACGGCCAGGTCCGCAGCTGACGCGGTGGCGGCAATCGGGATCTTGGGGGGGACGTTCAACCCGCCGCACGTCGCCCATCTGCTCTGCGCGAGCGAAGCCCGCTGGCAGTTGGGGCTCGACGAGGTGTTACTGGTACCGGCGGGGGTGCCGCCGCACAAGCCGATGGCCGACGACCCGGGGATCGAGCACCGGCTGGCGATGTGCCGTCTCGCCGCACGGGGCCACGAGCAGTGGCTCGGGGTATCTGACCTCGAGGCGCAAGGCAGCGGCCCGTCGTACACGGTCGATACGCTTAGGCAGATCCATGCGAGCCAGCCAGGTGACGAGCTGACGTTCATCGTCGGAGGCGACATGGCTTGGTCGCTTCCGGCGTGGCGCGAGCCGGGCACGATCCTCGGGCTTGCGCGTGTCGCGGTTGCCGAGCGAGCTGGGGCACGGCGCGAGGAGATCCGTGAGCGGCTCGCCGAGTTGCGGGGCATCGAGAACATCACCTACATCGACGTGCCGCGGGTCGACATCTCCTCGGCAGCACTACGCCAGCGCGTGCGCTCCGGTGAACCGATCACCTACCTGGTGCCCGACGCCGTCAGCGACTACATCGAACAGCGGAGGCTATACACGTGACATCCGAGCAGCTCGTTGAAGCGATCGCTGAACTCGCGGTCGACAAGAAGGCGCTCGACGTCGTCGAGCTGGACCTGCGCGGCACCGTCGACTACACCGACTACTTCGTGATCTGCTCCGGCACCAGCGACCGGCACGTGAAGGCGATCTGCGACGCGATCCGCTACGGGCTCAAGGATGACGGCATCGGCCCGCGGCGCGTCGAGGGATTGACACAGGCCCGCTGGGTACTGATGGACTATCTCGACGTCGTTGTCCACGTGTTCGTCCCGGAAGTGCGGGAGTTCTACGGACTCGAGCGGCTGTGGGGCGAGGTGCCGCAGCTGCGCTCGCCGGCCGTGCCCTCGCCCGCTTGAATCGCGGCGCCCAGCGCTCGTAGCCGCTCTGGGGCGCTAGGACGATCGGTCGAGCTGGCTACTGCTCGAAGCGCTCGACGGTCTGCTCATCGCGCAGGCCGACCCAATTCGGGTCGAGGCCGAACTCCTCGCGCGCTCGACGCTGGCGCAGCAGGTCCCAGTAGCGGTCGAGCTCAACGCGCACCTGCTCGAGCCGCTGGTGGTGATCCGGCTCCTGGGCCTCGCCGGCCGCTGCGGCCAGGAGGCGATGCTCCTCGGCAACGAGTGCCTCGATGTGCCCGGCAACGTCGGCGTCTTTCATGCCTCCAGCATACGCCCGACGGGGCATGCCCGGTCAGCTCGGCGGACTGACGCTCGTCCGCGGCGACCTCGCGCGCGTCGTCGAATCACGCCCTGGTGCCGGTTCAGACGGGCGACTGACTGCGCGGGCCGGCGGGTCGTTTCCGCACCGCGTCGGTTGAACGCCGCTCGCGCGCCGATCCCGCTACGATCGGCGTATGTGCCGAAACATCCGAACGCTCCACAACTTCGAGCCGCCGGCAGGGGACGACGAGGTTCGTGCTGCAGCGCAGCAGTACGTCCGCAAGATCAGCGGCTTCGCCAAGCCCTCGCATGCAAACGCCGAGGCGTTTGAGCGCGCCGTCGACGCTGTCACGGCCGCCTCGACGCAGCTGCTCGACTCGCTGGTGACGGCAGCGCCGCCGAAGGACCGCGAGGTCGAGGCCGCCAAGGCGCGCGCTCGTGCAGCGCAGCGGTTCGCCGCCTAGCTTCAGCTTCGATCGCCGACGAGAACTGGCGGCCCGCGTCCGGCGGCGGGTTCTAGCGCCCGTCCTCGGGTGTCATGCGACGCGTGCGAGCTTCACTTGCGACGCGTGTATGCGACGACCCAGTCGATGTCGACGTTCGGCTCGGTTGCGGCCCAGGGCACGCTGCAGGCCTCCATTGCCACCGCCTGGCAGTCGGTCTGGGATTGCAGAACGAGGTTCATCGGCACGGAGGAGACGCCTGGGTTCGACTCGGTTGCCCACACACTGCCATCGATCGTGTATTGGAGCTCACCCGGGCTCCACACGAGGCCGAGCGTGTGCCACGTTGCGGCGTTCGCCGTCAGGCTGTCCGGCACGACGGTCGGAGGCGTCCCGTACTTCAGCATCGCGCCGATCGACGTGAGATGCATCGGCCCGCCGTCGACGATGAAATCGGTCTCCGGCGGCGCGATATCGCTCGTCGGGTACAGCAGGGCGAGGAACGTATCGTCGGCAACCGGCGTTGTCTTCACGCGGACGAGAAATTTGCCATAGGTCGCGGAGAGCTTCGACTTGACGCCGCCACTGACCTCGTTGTTGAACAGCGGGCAAATCGCTAGGTCGGTGCAGTTGGCCGTATCGCTGTAGGTCTTCAGGATCAGCTCGCCGCCCTGCACGACTGCGTGGGACCTCGACCACCAGCCGCCCTGGTCGCCGCCCACGATGCCGTTGTACTTCTGCCACTTCGAGTCGAGGGTCGTACCGGTGAAGTTGTCTGCGAGGACCTGCTTCCATCCGGGCTGGTTGCCGACGGGCATCGCGACGCCCGAAGGGCCGCGCGGGGGATGGGGCTTGCGTTTCGTGGCGCCGTTCGCAGTCGCCGCGAGGCCCAGCACCGCAATCAGGGCCCACACTCCGAGCACGCCGGTCCGCGAGAGTCGTTTGCGCATCAGGAGTCTCCGCCGTTTGACCATCGACCAACAACCGTAGCGCGTCGGCAGGAAGCCGGCGGCGGCGCAGGTGATTTCTCAAGCACAGCTGGCTGGACGGGTTGCTCGGACTCGATCACGGTTTTCAATCCTTTCGCGAGTCGAGCTTGTCAGCCGAGTCGCCGCTATGTAGGGGAGTTTTTGAACCAGTCCGCCGCTATTGGGCGCTGTCGTCGGCCGTCGGTGCCTGCGCGATTGAGCGCGGTCCGCCGCGGGGCTCATGCAATTCCATTAGCCCGCTGCGGCGATGTGCCGTCACGCGGAGTACCCTGGAACGACGCGATTGGAAGCGCGTTGGTCGGACCGGCTGTGCGCGCGGCCAGGAAAGGGGATCGTCCGATCCCCGCTGCCGCACTTGGCGTTCCGGAAGCGCTGCCGCCTAACGGCACATGCGTCGTGGCGTCGCGCTTCCAAACCTCTCGCCGTCTGCTGCTGACGGCGCTTGGAACACTTGCCACGGTCGGCTTGCTCGCGTTCGTGCTTGCCGGTCGCGGCTCGCAGTTCAGCGCGGCGCTGCTCGCAGCGCCGATTTGGCTGCTCTCGCTGGCCGCGTTGCTGCACCTGGCCTCGCTGGTGACTCGCAGCGAGGCATGGAACGGCTGCGTTGCCGCCGCGGGCGGTACCGTGCCGAGGCGGGTCGTCTTCCGCGCGGCCGGCGTCGGCTCGCTGGCGAGCGTCATCAGCGCACAGCTTGGGGTCGCGGCGCGCATCGGAGCGCTGCGTCGATCGGCGCCGGAGACCTGCCCTCGAGTCCCCGCGATGATGGCTGCGGAGGTCCCGATCGTCGCCGTTGAGGCGACGCTTGCCGCGCTCTTCATGTTCACACTCGTGGGGCCGCTGGACCTGCCGCTGTGGCTCCCGTTCGTCGCGATCGCGGCCATGTCCGCCGCGCTGCTTGGCCTCCGCGGCGTCGCGCGCCGGCGCCGCTATGGCCTCTGGCTTGGTCTTGCGGCGTTGCGAGACCTTCAGGGACGCGGCCGCCTCGTAGCGCTCGTCGTCGTCGAGGTCATCGCACAGATCGCGCGCAATTGGCTGGTCCTGCGCGCCGTCGGCGTCGACGCTTCAGTCTTCGACGCGATCGCCGTGCTGATCGTCACCGTGAGCCTGAGCCCGCTGCCGATCGGCCCGAGCGTCGGTGCTGCGGCAGCGGTTCTGATTCTCGGCGCCCACGGTGTCGCCGCCACCACCGCAGGCGGCCTGCTCTTGACGGTCACGGGGATCGTCGGCGCACTATCTTTCGCGACCTGGGCCTGCGGTGACCATCTGCTCGTCGCACTGCGTCACGCCAGACGAACGCGCGGCGGAGCCGCGCTGCATGCTCCGCCGGAGGCCATCGTCGCCCCCTGACCGATCGGCAGGCTGCCCTCGAGTCAGTTGCGCGGCAGCCGGCCCCGGAGCTAGATTCCACGGCGAAGGAAGCCACAAAGGGCAGGCACAATGACCAGGATCGTTACCGGCCTCAGCGTGTCCGCGGACGGGTACATCGCCGGTCCAGACGACCGTCGTGGCCAACCGCTGGGGAGAGGGGCGCAGCTGTTTGAGTGGTATTCGAACGGCGACACGCCGAGCCGGTTCTATCCTGAGTTTCGACTTTGTCACCTGCGGGATCGCTGATGGGATCGGCCGCCGTTCGTCAAGCTCTCCAAGCGCAACTGCTTGACGAGCTCATCCTGCATCAGGTGCCGATTCTGCTCGGCAGCGGGGTTCGTCTACCGACGACGTTCGAGCCGACCTTCGCTGCACACGCGTGGTCGATGCGCCAGGGGTCACCCACCTCTGCTACGAGGTGGTCAAACGCGCATAGTCGAGCTCACGTTAGCGATGCTCAGCCGAAGATCAGCTCGTAAGTCTCGGGACTTGAAGCGCGCCAGTGCGTGAGGCCGCCGGCGATGTTGGCCTGGAAGTGGGGGTGCTGACGGATGGCGCTGTTGTCGAAGCTCCCCGGGATCTCCTCGAGCCAGTACTCAGACCCCGTGGCGTCGGCCACATACCACGGGCGCGGTTCGGTATATCCGGCTTCAGCCAGACGGAGCGTGTGCTGGATGTGCTCCCAGGCGTTGGTGAATCCCTCGTCAAACAGTCCGACATGCTCGAGGCACTTCCGTGAATAGACGCACCACGCCCCCACGTAGTGCTGGTAGTAGCTGACCGCCCCCCTGACCTCGCGAGGCCCGGCGGCGTTGGCGGGACCGTGGTGAGCGTAGGAGAGGTGAGCCAGCCCCGACTCATCGCAGGCCCGTATATAGCCGCTCACAGCGTCGGGGGATGTGACAAGGATGTCGTCCTCCAGTAGAAACAGCCAGTCGGCTCCGTCCGCGAGCATCTCTTCTAGCAGTCGGTTCTTCGAGTGGGCCACGCCGCGATTGTCGCCCGGAGTCCCACCGCACGACCAGACGTGAGGGAACCGACCAACCAATTCCGTCTGCGTGATCTGCTTTTGCGTCTCGAAGCATTCCTCGTCGGACCCGTCGTCGTGGACGTAGACCGCGTCGACCAATCCCGAGAGATGCTCCGCTACCGACTGGGCGCACTGGCGATAGTAAGCCTCGCGGTTGTAAGTGGTGATCCCGATAGCGATCGTGCCTCTACGCTCTCGATCTGCTGGCGGGTACGCTGCGCCAGCGCCGCGTGGCAGCCATTCGATTTTCGAGTTGTGAGCCATGGCCTTGAGAGAGCGTAATTCGCCGCCGCGATGGCCAGGCCTCCCGTCCGGGAACGCGTACGCCAGCGTTGCTGCCTAACCGCTGGCTTCGACCACCTGACCCCTGCATGGCCCCCCCGTTGGTAGGCCGCGCGGGTCATTATGTCGTTATCGCGGTCGCGCGGCTTGCTCATCGAGGCATGTGCCGATGCCGCGTTCGAGCGGAGTGAAGCGTTGGCTACCCTCGAGTAACAGGCGCAGCAATTCGATCGTCTGGTCGACGTCTGTGCGTTTGGCGAATTGACCAGGCTCGAGGCAGCCGTCGTGCATCAGCACGACGGCCTCGTTAGCGCCGGAGCTAGCGATGGCGGTGGTGACGAGCTCGTACATCGCCGGTGCCGTAGTGCCGGCGTAGTCGGTGCTGTCGATCGTCCAGCCGGCCAGTTCAAGTCCGCGGTCCCGAGCCAACTCGCGAGTGACTCCCGCCCGCACGTGACCCCACGGTGGGCGCCACAGGCGCGGGGTCGGGGCGCCGAGCTCGGCCAACAAGCTGAGGACGCGATCGATGTCCGCAGCGATTTCATCGGCGGTCATATCCAAGTGCGACTTGTGTTCCCAGCAGTGCGGCTGCACCCAATGGCCGGCCCTGACGATCTGGCGCACGACCTCGCGATGCTCGTGGGCCTGTTCGCCCCAGACGAAAAACGTGGCCTTCACGGCGTGCTTCGCCAAAACCCGGCTGACCCCAGGAGTCCCGCTGGGGTGTGGTCCGTCGTCGAAGCTGAGCCTGACTGGCACGGCCCACAAACTACGCTTTGCCACGGATTCTCGTGGGCGACCTCGACCCTAGGTGGGCCATGATGAGCGTAGACCTGCTCCCTACGGCAAAGGCCCGCCAGTTCACGCGACGGCCGAACTCAGGTGGCACCGCGGACGACCTCCACAACCTCGCCGACCTCAAGGACCGTGGAGTGCTCACCGACGAGGAGGCGAACGTGCAAAAGCCAAGGTTCTCGGCTAGGAGTTTGAGGCCGCGTCGCAGCGCCTCACATCGCGGCTGCCATCCGGGGGTTTGAGTAAGGCTTAGGTCTGTGAAAAATGGAGCTAGTCGGGCTCGAACCGACGACCTCTTGCATGCCATGCAAGCGCTCTCCCAGCTGAGCTATAGCCCCGGGCACCATTCCGTCGCGACGCGCACGGCGGCGACGGCCATCCTAACACCGCGCTTGTCGAGCGATTCGCGCCAAAAAGCCAGCTACATCGCGGCCGCGGCTGTGTTGTCCGAGGTGCCCACCGGCGCCGGCCCCTCGGCACGCCCGCGCCAGGGCACGATCGCGACCAGCACCGCAAACGCGCCGAGCACCGAGACCCCAACCCACAGGGCGGGCACGATGCCACTGATGAAAGTGTGACCGCTCTCGTAGCTGCCGTGGCTCGCGAAGACGCTCGCGAGCACGGCGACGCCGAAAACGCCGCCGACCTCGCGGATCGTGTTCGTCGCGCCGGACGCCTGACCGGCCTGGTTGGGGTGCACGGCGGCGAGCACGGCGCTCGCCGCTGGAGCGAAGAAGAGTCCCATGCCGCCACCGGCGAGCACGAACGGGATCAGGAGCGTCGTGTAGGGGGTGTGCGTAGTGGCTGTCGCCGCGAGCAGCGCCAGTGCGAGTGCTTGCGAGGCGAGACCCGCGGCGAGGAACGGCCGGCTGCCCCAGCGCGCGGAAAGCACTCCGGCGATCGGCGCAACGACCATCGTCGTGCCGGTCCAGACAAGCAGCTTGAGGCCGGCATGCAACGGGCTGTTGTGGAGCACGATCTGGAGATCCTGCGTAAGGAAGAAGATCGAGCCGAACATGCCGAAGTACATCGCCAGCGACGCCAGGTTCGTGATCAGGAAGCTCCGCTCGGCAAAGAAGCTCATCGGCAGCATTGGGTTCTCGGCCGCCAGCTCCCAACGAACGAACGCGCCGATCAGCGCGACGCCGGCGGCGAGCGGTACGAGCACGGTGATTGCGCCGAAGCCAACGCTCTGCGAGTGCACGAGACCGTAGACGACGCCCAGCAGTCCGATTGAGCCAAGCGCGAGGCCGGGCAGGTCGAGCCGCCCGTACGGCCCGTGGCTCTCGCTCAGCCCGCGAGCCGCGAACGGCAGGAGCACGAGTCCGACGGGGACGTTGATCCAGAAGATCCAATGCCAGTTGAGGGCCGTGATCACGGCGCCACCGACCAGCGGTCCCATCGCGACGGCGACACCGCCGATCGCCGACCACACGCCGAGCGCAAGGCCGCGCCGCTCGAGTGGGAACGCCTCGGCGAGGAGTGTCAGCGTAAGCGGCGTTGCGATTGCCGCCCCGGAGCCCTGGATCGCCCGCGCCGCGATCAGTAGGCCGGTGTCGGGCGCGAGCGCGGCGGCGGCCGACGCGGCAGTGAAGATCGCGATCCCAACGATGAACATGCGTCGCCGCCCAAAGCGATCCCCGAGCGCGGCGCCCGTGAGCAGCAGCACGGCGTAGCTCAGCGTGTAGGCGTTGACTGTCCACTCGAGTGACTGCACGCCGGCGCCGAATGCGTGACGGATGCTCGGCAGCGCGACCGTGACGACGAGGTTGTCGAGCACGACCATGAACAGCGCGAGCGAGACGATGATCAGGGTACGGCGCTCAGCTGGACGGCTCAAGTCAGCACCTCCCAAGTTAGTGAGTGGACACTCCCATACACGTGAGGCAAGACGTTAGTAACTGATCACTCACTTGTCAAGGGACTCCGCCGATCCCTCGCTAGAGTCCGGTTGCGGCTGGCAAGCGAGCGTAGTGCGGAGGAGACATGGCAAGGTTCGTCCTCGTTCACGGGGCGTTTGTCGGTGGCTGGTGCTGGGAGCCCTTGCTCCCACTGCTCGAGGAGCTCGGTCACGACGCCAGCGCGCCCGACCTGCCTGGCTCAGGCGCGGACCTAACCCCGGTTGGCGACGTGACGCTCGATGCCTGCGCGGAGCGTCTGCGCGACGTGCTCGCAGCGACGCCGGCAGCGGCGATCGTCGTCGGTCACGGCATGGGCGGGATGGTGATCACGCAGGCGGCAGCGCTCCTCCCCGATCGCATCGCCCGTCTCGTTTACCTCGGCGCATTCCTACCGCGCGACGGCCAGAGCCTGCTCGATCTGACCCAGCTCCCGGAGGGCGCCGACGACCAGGTGCAGGCGAACCTGACGATCGAGGACAGACCCGCGGTCGGAGCGCTAACGCCCAAGGTGTTGTCGCACGCACTCTTCAACCGTTGCACACAGCGCCAGCTTGCCTGGGCACTGGAGCGCACTCGGCCCCAGCCGCTCGCGCCCTTCCTCGAGCCGGTCCGCGTTGGCCCGAACGCCTTCGACCCCGCCCGGCGCGTCTATATCCGCTGCGCCCGGGACCACGCGATCCCGCCGGCGCTACAGCGGCGCATGGCCGACGAGAGCCCCTGCGCCGAGATCCACGAGCTCGACAGCGACCACTCGCCGTTCCTCACCGCCACCAGCCAGCTCGCGCGGCTGCTCGACCGGATCGCGCGCGAGCCCGAGCCGAGCGACGCCGCGCCCGGACGCTGAGCGACCGTGCCCGCACGACCTAAGCTTCAGGACACGCGATGAGTGCTACCGATGTCGGCCTTGTCCTCGCCGTCGGCTTGGCCTGCGCGGTCGAAGCCGTCGAGGCCCTGACGATCGTCCTCGCGGTAGGCCTGACGCGCAGCTGGCGCTCGACCCTCCAGGGCGCCGCTTCCGCGCTCGTCGTGCTAGCAGCCGCAACCGCCGCGCTCGGTCCGGCCGTCAGCTCGCTCCCGCTGAACGCGCTGCGAGTCGCCGTCGGCGGGCTCCTGCTCGTGTTCGGCTTGCAGTGGCTGCGCAAGGCGATCCTGCGCGCCGCTGGTGTCAAGGCGCTCCACGACGAGAGCGAGATCTACGCGCGCGAGCGGGCGGCCGCGGACGGGGCCGGCACGCCCGCCAACGGACACGACGCCTACTCGTTCATGATCGCCTTCAAGGGAGTCTTCCTCGAGGGCCTCGAGGTCGTCTTCATCGTCCTGACCTTCGGCGCGAACCAGCACCGGATCGGTCTCGCCGCCGCAGCCGCCGGGGTGGCCGTCGTGCTCGTCGTGCTCGCCGGCATCGCTGTCCGCGCCCCGCTCGCGCGGGTTCCCGAGAACACGCTGAAGTTCGCCGTCGGCGTGATGCTCACGTCGTTCGGAACCTTCTGGGCCGCCGAGGGAGCCGGCGCCCACTGGCCCGCATCGGACACCGCCCTGCTCGCTCTGATTCCCGCGACGCTCCTGTTCGCGCTCGGCTGCGTAGCCACGCTGTCCCGCGCCGCGCCGCGCTCGCCCGAGGACCATTTCGCCGCCAACACCCCGGCGAGCCCATGACCAGGCTAGCCGCGATCGCACGCTTTATCTGGGAGTTCGTCGTCGGCGACGACTGGCGCGTCGCGGCCGGCGTGATCACCGCGATCGCCGTGACTGCAGTCATCGCCACCACTACGCTCGCCGCATGGTGGATCATCCCGCTGGCCGTCGCGCTACTCCTAGCCACAACCGTCTACCAGGCCCGCCAGCCCCACTAGCCAGATCACCGCGCCCGCTCATGCCCGACCACCGCTACGACGCATCAGAGATCGAGCCCCGCTGGCAGGCCGTCTGGGCTGACGAGCACACCTGGGAGGTCTCAAACGACGCGGGCCGCGACCGTCCACGCTCCTATGTGCTCGAGATGCTCCCCTACCCGAGCGGCGAGCCGCACATCGGGCACCTCAAGGTCTACTCGGTCGGCGACGCGATCGCCCACTTCCGCCGCCGCCGGGGCGCCGAGGTGCTGCATCCGATGGGCTACGACGCGTTCGGCCTCCCGGCCGAGAACCACGCGATCGCGACCGGCGTCCACCCGCGCGTCTCGACGAACGCCTCGATCGCCTCCTTCCAGCGCCAATTCCGCGAGTGGGGGATCTCGATCGACTGGTCGCGCGAGCTTGCGACCAGCGACCCCCGCTACTACTGCTGGACCCAGTGGATCTTCCTCCAGCTGTTCAAAGCAGGCCTCGCCGACCGCCGCGAGGCCGCGGTCAACTGGTGCCCGCACGACCAGACCGTCCTCGCCAATGAGCAGGTGATCGACGGTCGCTGCGAGCGTTGCGGCCACGAGGTCGAGATCCGCCAGCTCGAGCAGTGGTTCTTTCGCATCACCGACTACGCCGAGCGCCTGCTCGACGACCTCGACACGATCGACTGGCCCGAGCACGTCAAGACGATGCAGCGCAACTGGATCGGTCGCTCCGAAGGCGCTTCGGTGACCTTCCACCAGGACGACTTCGACATCGACTACCCGGTCTTCACGACCCGCCCCGACACGCTCTTCGGCGCGACCTTCTTCGTCATGGCGCCCGAGCACCCCGACGTCCTCCGCCTCGCCGCGGGCACGCCCCACGAGCAGGCGGTGCGCGACTACGTCAACCACGCGATGGTCGCCTCGAACGCTGAGCGCGGTGCGATGGACAAGGCCAAGACCGGGGTTCCGCTCGGTCGCAGCGTGACGAATCCCGTCAACGCAGAGCAGATCCCGATGTTCGTCGCGGACTATGTGCTGATGGAATACGGAACCGGCGCGATCATGGCGGTCCCGGCCCACGACGAGCGCGACTTCGACTTCGCGCAGGCCCACGGCCTCGAGATCCGCCGCGTGATCGATGGCGGCGAGCTGCCCTATCCCGGCGACGGGCCGCTGACCAACTCAGGCACGGATTTCGATGGCCTCCCTAACCGGGAGGCAAGGATTCGAATAGTGGCCGCGCTGGAGGCTGCGGATCGCGGCAGAGGCGCGATCAATTTCCGCCTGCGCGACTGGCTGGTCTCGCGTCAGCGCTACTGGGGCTGTCCGATCCCGGTGATCCACTGCCCGTCGTGTGGCATCGTTGCGGTGCCCGAAGACGAGCTCCCCGTCCTCCTGCCAGAAGTCGAGGATTACGCGCCGAAGGGTCGCTCGCCACTCGCTGCCGCCGAGGACTGGGTCAACACCACCTGCCCCACCTGCGGTAGACCTGCAAAGCGGGAGACCGACACGATGGACACGTTCGTCGACTCCTCCTGGTACTTCCTGCGCTACTGCGACGCGCGCAATGAGACGGCCGCCTGGGATCCGGCGGTCCTCGCCGAGTGGATGCCGGTTGACCAGTACATCGGCGGCGTCGAGCACGCGATCCTCCATTTGATGTACGCGCGCTTCTTCACCAAGGCGCTTGCCGACCTCGGCCACCTCTCCTTCCAGGAGCCGTTCGCCGCGCTCTTCACGCAGGGCATGATCACGCGCGATGGCGCGAAGATGTCTAAGTCGCGCGGCAACGTCGTCTCGCCGCAGGCGATCGTCGAGCGATACGGCGCCGACACCGCGCGCTCCTACATCCTCTTCATTGGCCCGGTCGAGCAGGACGCCGACTGGTCCGATGACGGCGTCGAGGGCGTCCACCGCTTCCTCTCGCGCCTCTGGCGGGCGGCCGCCGAGGTCGCTGAGAGCACCGAGCCCGCGGCGCCGCCGTCCCAGCCGCAGGGCGCTGACCTCGAGCTGCTCCGCAAAGCCCACTGGGCGATCGCGAAGGTCACGCACGATCTCGACGGCCGCTTCGCCTTCAACACCGCGATCTCGGCGGTCATCGAGCTCGTCAACGACTGCTACCGCCTGCGTTCCCAGGTCTCGGCCGGCTCGCTGCGCTTCGCCCTGGCGAGCGCTGCCTCGCTGATCTTCCCGTTCGCGCCGCACGTCGGCGCTGACGCCTACCAGCTGCTGACCGGCGAGCGAGTCTGGGAGGAGCCGTGGCCGGTGGCCGATCCGGCGCTGCTCGAGCGTGACACCTACGAGCTCGTCTGCCAGGTCAACGGCAAGCTCCGCGACCGTATTCAGGTAGCGAGCGGCCTCGGGGAGGAGGAGCTGGAGCAGCTCGCGCTCGCGGCCCCCAACGTCCGTGAGCACATCGCCGGACGCGAGATCACGAAAGTGATCGTCGTGCCCGGCAAGCTCGTCAACGTCGTCGTCCGCTGAGCCGGAGGCCGCATTGCACGGCCGTGGCGCTCGGCATAGACTCACCCGGATCCAGTCAAGCAATCAGGAGGGTGTGGTGGACTTTTCAAAGTTGAGCCGTGAGGACTGGGTGGTTGGGGGAGGCGGCATTCTTCTGATCATCTTTCTCTTCGCGTTGCCGTGGTACTCCGATCCCGGCTTTTCCGCGGCTGCGACGAGCTCGCCGTACGCGATCTGGGGCATCCTCGCCCTGTTGGTCCTGATCGCCGTTGTCGGCGATTGGGCGCTGGCCACGTTCAGCCCGCAAACGACGCTTCCGACCACGCCACTCGGCCGTGACCTGACTCGCGCCGCGGCAGCAGGACTGGTCGTGCTGCTGTTGCTGATCAAGCTGATCGCCCACACCGGAGACTGGGGCGCCGGCTTCTACATCGACATCATTCTCGCCCTCGTCGTCCTCTATGGCACGTGGGCCGCGTCGCAGGGCAAGTCCACGCCGGTCAAGGCGTAGCCCGGGCACCGTTGCACCGGCGTCGCGCTTGCTGACGCGCGACGCCGGCCGCCTGCGGCGCTAGCCTGCAATGGGTGCCGGACTTCAAGCCCGCCTACCTGATCCACGGCGACGATCACTCGCGCGTCGGCGAGCGGCGCGCGCGTCTGCGCGCACTCGCCGGGACCGCCTGGGAGCCCGCCGCGACGCCTGAGGCGGCGTCCGCGCTACTCGCCTCGCTCACCCTGTCACTCGGCTGGCGCTTCATCATCGTGGACGCCGTCGAGCGTTGGTCCGACGCGGACGTGCAGCAGCACCTCGTGCCGGCGATGGCGGCGATGCCGCCGGAGACCACGATCGCGTTCTTTGCCCTCGAGGAAGGACGCGCGACGGCGCCGCCGGCGCTTCACGCTGCGGTCAGGGCTGCCGGCGGCGACATCAGCGCCGAGCTCGCCGTCAAGGAGTGGGAGCTGCCGCGGTGGGTTCTCGGGCGTGCAGCGGAGCTCGAACTGAAGCTCGACGCGGCAGCCGCAAAGGCGTTGGTCGCGGCTGTCGGTACGCGCCAGGCGCGCCTGTCGCGCGAGCTCGAGAAGCTCTCGATCGAGTGCGGACCCGGAGCGACACTCGACGCTGACGGAGTTCTCGACCGCGTGGCGCGTGGCGCTGAGCGCAAGGCCTGGACGCTCGCCGACGCGCTGCTCGCGGGCGACTGCGCCGCCGCCACACGTGTCTTCCTCGAGCTGCGGACGCACGGCGAGCGAGTCGAGTCGCTCGGCTACTGGATGGCCCGCCGCCTGCGCGAAGCCCTAGCCGTGGCGGTCCAGCTCGAGAGCGGTACCCCCCAGGCGAAGGTACGGGCGGGTTTGCGCATGCCGCCGAAGGCGGCGGCGAGCTTCATCGCTGATGTGCAGCGATCCGATGCAGCGAAGCTGCGGCGGGCGTTGAGCTCACTAGCCGACCTCGAGCTCTCCACGCGCGGCGGATCACCGCTCGACTCCGACACGCTCGCGCTGCGCGCGATCGCGAACATCGCCGCCTAGCGACCCCAGCGCCCGCTTTCGTCTCCGCGCGCGTCCTCGCGCCGGCGTTGCGCTCGGTTGCTTCGCCGCCGCCCGAGGAAATAAGCGACTCCGCCGATGACGATCACCAGCAGAATCAGGCCGAGAAGGAAGCCGTGCCTGTGGTGGTAGGTGGTCGCTACGACGACTGCCCTCAGCGCGCTGGGAGTCACGCTTCGTATCCGTCCGGTCCGGTCCGGCGCGGCCCGGTCGGCTTCAGCCGAGCCGGCGAGCCGTGCGCGCGGCGCGTGACTTCTTGCGGGCGCCCGTGTTGCGATGGAGGGCCCCGGTCTTCACTGCTTTGTCGATCTTTGAGATCAGCGTGCGGTGCTCAGTCGCCGCGCGCTCGCTATCACCCTCGCCGACCGCCTCCTCGAGGCGACGGAAATACGTCTTGATCGCCGAGGTGTGCTGACGGTTCTCGATCCGCTCGCGCTCGGCGCGGAGGATCCGCTTCTTTTGGGATGCGATGTTGGCCATAGTCAACTTGGCGGGTTGGGACCGCCAGCGGCCTTACTATAGCGGCGTTGAGCGCCACTACGCCAACCGCCCCGCAGGCGGGCCCTGAAGGCCCGGAGGGCCCGCCAGGTCACGTCGCGCGCAACACGGCGATCTTCTCGATCGCCACCGCGTTCTCCCGGGTCGCCGGCCTCGGTCGTGAGATCCTCGCCGCGGACTACTTCGGTACCTCGAAGGGCGCTTCCGCCTTCACGATCGCCTTCCTCGTCCCGAACCTGGTCGCCAACCTGTTCGCAAATGCCGCGCTTTCGGCGGCGTTCGTGCCGGTCTTCAGCGACCTGATCCAGCAGGGCAGGAAGCGCGAGGCGTTCCGGCTCGCCTCGACTCTGCTGTGGATCATGTTGATCGCGCTGTCCGTGATCACGGCGTTTTTCATCCTCCTCGCGGGCACGATTGTGCCGCTGTTCCTCGGACCGGCCCTCGACGGCGTCAACGGCATCGCCGTTCTCCTCTCGCAGATCCTCTTCCCGGTCATCCTGCTGCTCGGCTTGACCAGTCTGCTCGTCGGCGTCCTGCAGTCATACGACCGCTTCACGATCCCGGCGATCGCTCCGGCGGTCTGGAACATCGTGATCATCGCCCTCGTCATCTACCTGCGGCCGCGTTACGTGCACTCCCACCACGGGATCGAGGCCTACGCGATAGCGATCCTCGTCGCAACCGGGGTACAGCTGTTGATGGCGATGTTCGCGCTCGCCCAGATCGACTTCCGCCTCGCGTTCCAGATCGACTGGCACGACCCTCGTGTCCGCCAGGTCTTCGTGCTGATGCTGCCGGTCACGATCGGCCTCGGGATCGTCAACCTCGACCAGCTGATCAACTCGGCGTTCGGCGGCCTCGTCAAGACCAACCCGTCCGGCGGTGCCCCGCGCGCGATCGACCAGGCGTTCCGCATCTACATGCTGCCGCAGGGCATGTTCAGCGTCGCGGTCGCGACGGTGCTGTTCCCGACGCTCAGCCGGATGGCGGCTCGCCGCGACTCGGCGGCGATGCGCCGTGCGCTAGCGATCGGGATGCGCCAGATCAACCTGATGCTGATTCCCGCTTCGGCGTTCCTGATGGTCCTCGCGACGCCGGTAGTGCGGCTGATCTACCAGCACGGCGTATTCGGGCAAAACTCCACGCATCTGGTCTCGATAGCGCTCTTCTGGTTCGCCTTCAGCCTGCCGTTCGGTGGTCTCAACCTGTTACTGACGCGCACCTTCTTCGCGCTTAAGCGGCCCTGGATCCCGACCGGCCTCGCGGCGATCAACATGATCGTCGACATCATCGTGAGCCTCAGCCTTTACAAGCCGCTCGGCATCGCCGGCCTCGTTATCGGGACCTTTGCCGCCAACGTCGTGATGACTGGCCTGCTCCTGCGCCGCCTCCGGGTCGGCTTCAACGGTCGCCTCGAAGGCAGCCAAACGCTGATGATCACGGCCCGCATCGTTGTCGCCTCGACGATCATGGCGGCGGTGGCCTGGGCCGCCTGGCGCGGAGTCGACGCCGCGCTCGGCGCCTCGATCGCAGGCCAGCTGGTCGCGGTTGGCGCCGCCGCCGCGGTTGGCGGCTTCATCTACGTGCGCATCGTGCTGGCGATGAACATTCCCGAGGCCTTCCAGGTGCAGCAGATGTTCCTCTCGCGTCTGGGACGTGTGTAGGCGATGCGCTGCGATGGCGTCAAGATCGTGCGCCTGTGAGCGCGCCGTTGCGGCGCTTCGACGCGGTCGTCTTCGACAACGACGGCCTGCTACTCGAAACCGAAGGGGCCTGGACGCTCGCCGAGGAGCGGCTGTTCGCGCGCTTTGGACGCGAGTTCACGATCGAGGACAAGCGCGCCGTGCTCGGCAAGGCTGGCCCGCTCGCGGAGCGGGTGCTGGCGGAGCTGCTTGACCAGCCGGGTGCGGGCCCAGAGCTGTTCCGCGAGCTCCAGGCGCTCGCGCTCGAGGAGATCAGCCGCGCCGCCCGGCCGCGGCCCGGAGCACTCGAGCTGATCGAGCGGCTGCGGCGGGATGGGATGCCGCTTGGTCTCGCCTCGAACTCGTCACGCGACTTCGTCGACCGCGCGCTCGCGACCGCCGGTGTCAGCAAGACACTGTTCGTGGCCACCCTTTCCGGCGACGAAGTCGCCCATCAAAAGCCGGCCCCCGATATCTACCTCGCTATCTGCGAAGCACTCGGCTCCGAGCCCGCCCGCACCGCGGTGCTCGAGGACTCGCCGACCGGTGTCGCCGCGGCACTCGCCGCCGGCTGCTTCGTGATCGGTGTCCCGTCGGTCGAAGGCGTCGTCCTCGAC
>DATAJI010000274.1:0-8154 GCA_036262195.1 Solirubrobacteraceae bacterium | reverse complement strand
ACCGAAGCTGAACAGGCTCAGGAGCTTGCCGAGCGGTCCGACCGGCAGCAGCGCTGCGAGGTGCTTGTGCAGCTCGCGCTGGCGGCCGTGGAAGACGTGGCAGTCACGGCACTCTCGAACGTGACGGCGCGAGCGCGCGTTCATGCGGACGCCACGATCCGCGGCGTCCGCGAGCTCGAGCCTGATCTCCGAGCACGGCGTGTCGCGCGCGACCTTGAGGTCGACGAGGCCTGTTCGCGCACGTAGCAGCAGCGACTTGACAGCTGGCACCGAGACGCCGAGCGTCACCGACAGCTCCTGATAGCTGAGGCCCTGCAGCTCGCGCATTAACAGTGCCGAGCGCTGTGGCAGAGGTAGCGTCCGAACGTCGGCGACTAGTCGCGCCACGATCTCGCTGTGCTCGGCGACGACCGAGGGGTCCTGCGTCGCGCCCGAGGCTAGTGCTGGATGCGCGTCACCGTCGAGCTGCGTCGGCACGGGGATCGGCCGCCGCAGCTCGTCGATGCAGCGGTTGTGCGCGATCCGGTAAAGCCAGGCCCTCAGCATCACTGGCCGGTTGCTGGCCCGCAGCGACTTGAACGCGCGAACGAACACGTCCTGCAGCGCGTCTTCGGCGTCGCCACCGCTGCTGCGCAGCATCTGGCGCGCGTACGCGAGGAGCCGCGCATGGTAGCGCTCGTGGATCACGCTGAAGGCGTCGTCCGAACCGGCGCGGAACAGCGATACCAGCTGCTCGTCGCTGCGTACGCGCAGCAACGCGGCCGATAACGGCACTCGAGTGCTCAACGCTGCTCGTGGTAGGGCGGATGCTTCCACTGGGCTTGTGGACTTTTGGTCCCCCAGCGACTCTAACGCCTCGAGCTGGGCGAAGTTCCGCTACCCGGATCCGCGATAGGCTCGCAATAGATGCCGCCCGCGCGCCGCTCCACGCCATCGTCAGGCCGGGCGGGAGCTGCTGGCGCCAGGTCTGCTGGTCGTCAGACGCCTCGCCGCGCGCCTGCCGGCCGTGCCGATGTGGCGGCGACGCAGTCGGCCGTCGCAGCCTCGCAGGCCGAGTGGAATGGAGCGTCGCCTTTCCCGCCGATCGCGGAGTACGCCTTCCTGTCGGACTGTCACACGGGTGCGCTGGTAGCGCCAGATGGCACTGTCGAGTGGCTCTGCCTGCCGCGATTCGACGGCGCCAGCGTCTTTGGGGCGCTGCTTGACCGCGGCGCAGGCGGATTCCGCCTTGCGCCCTACGGTGTCGACGTACCGGCCGGCCGTCGCTATGTCCCCGGCACGAATGTCCTCGAGACGACCTGGATGACGCCAACCGGCTGGGTCGTCGTGCGCGACGCGCTGACGATCGGTGACTGGCACGCGACGGTCCAGACCGGCTTGCATACGCGCCCACCCACCGACCACGACGCCGACCACCTGTTGGTGCGAACGGTGGAGTGCGTGCAGGGGGAGGTCCCGATCGAGCTCGTCTGCGCGCCGCGCTTCGAATACGGCCGTGACCCTGCGGTCTGGACGGCAGCGTCGGATGAGCCTGAGTTCATGCTCGACGCAACCGACGGCAGGACGACGTTACGGCTGCGGAGCGATTTGCGGATGGGGATCGAGGGCTCCGATGCACACGCGCGGCACACCCTGCGCGAGGGCGAGACGCGGTTCTGCGCGCTTTCCTGGAACGACGATCTCAGCGGTCCGTGGACGTGGTCCGAGGCGGATGCCCACATACTTCGCACCGCTCACTACTGGCGCGAATGGCTGGCCGCCGGTAGCTACCCCGATCACCCCTGGCGCGCTTACCTCCAGCGCTCAGCGCTGGTGTTGAAGGGTCTGACCTACGCTCCGACGGGCGCGATGATCGCGGCGCTGACCACGTCGCTGCCGGAGACCCCGGGCGGAGAGCGTAATTGGGATTACCGCTACTGCTGGATGCGCGACGCGACGTTCACTCTTTGGGGCTTGCACGCGCTCGGCCTCGACTGGGAAGCGAACGACTTCATGGAGTACGTCGCCGACCTGCCGCGCAACAAGGATGGCTCGCTGCAAATCATGTATGGGATCGGCGGCGAGCGGAATCTGCGCGAGACCACGCTGCGCAATCTCAAGGGCTACGAGGGTGCGCGCCCAGTCCGCAAGGGCAATGGGGCCTACAACCAGCGCCAGAACGACGTCTATGGCGCGGTGCTCGACTCCGTTTACCTCCACACAAAGCGCCACGACCACATCCCTGATCGCCTGTGGCCGGTTTTGTGCGACCAGGTCGAAGGCGCGCGACGCGTCTGGCGCAAGCCCGACCAGGGGATCTGGGAGGCGCGCGGCGCTCCGCAGCACTACGTCTCCTCGAAGCTGATGTGTTGGGTCGCGCTCGACCGCGGCGCGAGGCTGGCGGAGCTCCGCGGCGAGGCGGACCTCGCGCAACGCTGGCAGAGTGGGGCCGAGGAGGTGCGCGAGGAGATCCTCGCCCGCGGTGTCGATCAGCGTGGCGTGTTCGTTCAGCACTTCGGCACCGTTGCGCTAGACGCATCCACGTTGCTCGTCCCATTGGTGCGCTTCCTTCCGCCCGACGATCAGCGCGTGCGAGCCACGGTCCTCGCAATCGCGGACGAGCTGAACGACCACGGGCTGATCCTGCGCTACCGCGTCGACGAGACCGACGACGGCCTCCACGGCGAGGAGGGCACGTTCCTGATCTGCTCGTTCTGGCTGGTCTCGGCGCTGTCAGAGATCGGCGAAGCCGAGCGCGCGCGCGAGCTCTGCGAGCAGCTACTTGCGCATGCCTCGCCGCTTCACCTCTACGCCGAGGAGCTCGACGCTCGCAGCGGCCGCCATCTCGGCAACTTCCCGCAGGCCTTCACTCACCTTGCGCTGATCAACGCGGTGACGCACGTCATCGAGAACGGCGTCTGAAACGTGACGTGCGTCTGCTGCACGTAGAAGCCGCGCGTGCAATCGTTGAGGCTCGATGTCTGAGATCGAGACCTCTGAGACAGCGCCGATCCACACGCCCAACGCGAGCACACTGCGCCGCGCTGGCGCGATGGACCCCTGGGACCGTCCTCGCAGCACGACTGCGACGCCGTTCGACGAGCGCATTGCGCCGGCCTCGGCATTCCCACCGATCGCCGACTATGCGTTCCTCTCCGACTGCCACACGGCGGCGCTCGTGGCGCCGGACGGCACGGTCGAATGGCTATGCCCGCCGCGCTTCGACGCGCCGAGCGTCTTTGCGGCCATCCTCGACCGTGGCGCCGGCGGCTTCCGCCTCGGCCCCGCTGGCATGGGCGTGCCGGCAGGCCGCCGCTACGACCCGGGCACGAACGTGCTCGAGACGACGTGGCAGACGCCAACCGGCTGGGCGGTGGTGCGCGACGCGCTGATCGTCGGCCATTGGCGCGAACGCGAGATGGGCGCGGCGACCGCGCACACGCGCCCTCCGGCCGACCACGACGCCTACCACGCGCTCGTGCGCACGATCGAGTGCATCCACGGGACGATCCAGATCGAGCTGGTCTGCGAGCCGCTGTTCGATTACGGTCGCGTAGCCGGCGCCTGGGCGCCGGTCTCGGGTGATCCACAGGCGTTCGACGCAACCGGCGCTGGCCGGACGCTGCGGCTGATCAGCGACCTGCGGCTCGGGATCGAAGGCGGGTCGGCGCGGGCCCGCCACCGCCTCGTCAAGGGCGATCGCCGCTATTGCACGCTCAGCTGGTCGCGCAAGCTCGACGGTCCACACAGCTACGAAGAGGCTGACAAGAGCCTCGAGTTGACGTCGGAGTACTGGCGTAACTGGCTCGACACCGGCCGCTTCCCCGACCATCGCTGGCGTGCACAGCTGCAGCGATCGGCGCTCGTTCTGAAGGGTCTGACGTACGCCCCTACAGGGGCAGTGGTCGCCGCGGCGACGACGTCGCTGCCGGAGACGCCGGGTGGCGAGCGCAATTGGGACTATCGCTATACGTGGATGCGCGACGCGACCTTCACGCTGTGGGGTCTCAGCGCGCTCGGGCTCAGCTGGGAGGCCGACGACTTCATCCAGTACGTCGCCGATCTCGAGCGCAACGCCGACGGCTCGCTTCAGATCATGTACGGCGTCGGCGGGGAGCGCGACCTGCCTGAGCAGACGCTCGATCATCTCACCGGCTACGAGGGGTCGCGCCCGGTGCGGATCGGCAACGCCGCGTACGACCAGCGTCAGAACGACGTCTTCGGTGCGGTTCTCGACTCGCTCTACGTGCACACCAAGCAGTACGGACATACTTCGCCGCGGCTGTGGCCGGTGATCGAAGCGCAAGCTGAGCGTGCTGCTGCGGTCTGGCGCGAGGCCGACCACGGTATCTGGGAGTCCCGTGGCGAGCGGCTCCACTACGTGTCCTCGAAGCTGATGTGCTGGGTGGCGCTCGACCGCGGGGCCCGTTTGGCGGCCCGCCGCGGTCGCGACTCGGTCGCTGATCGCTGGCGCGAGGTTGCCAACGAGATCCACGCTGACATCTGCGATCGTGGCGTCGACGAGCGCGGCGTGTTTGTCCAGCACTACGACACGGTTGCGCTCGACGCCTCCACCCTGCTGATCCCGCTCGTACGCTTCCTTCCCGGCGACGATCCACGGGTGCGCGCGACGGTGCTTGCGATCGAGGAGGAGCTGACGGAACAGGGGCTCGTCCTGCGCTACCGCACCGACAGGACCGACGACGGTCTCGGCGGTTCGGAGGAGGGCACGTTCCTGATCTGCTCCTTCTGGCTTGTCTCCGCGCTGCTCGAGATCGGGGAGCGCCGCCGCGGGCGTGCCCTCTGCGAGCGGCTACTTGCACTCGCCTCACCGCTCGACCTGTTCGCTGAGGAGCTCGACGCCAACAGCGGCCGTCACCTCGGCAACTTCCCCCAGGCCTTTACCCACCTCGCACTGATCAACGCCGTGCTGCACGTGATTCGCGACGAGGAGGCGGCGCCGCTTCCGTCCTAGGACCTGTTTCGATGCGCGAGTCGTTTGGAACAGGTTCGTAGTTGGCCGTCTAAGCTTCGCCGCGCATGCCTGACGCACCGACCGACCGCTGGATGTGCGAGTCCTGCGGCTACATCTACGACCCGGCGGATGGCGACCCGGATGGCGGCATTCCCCCCGGAACCGCCTTCGCGGACATTCCCGAGACCTGGTATTGCCCGGTCTGCGGCGCGCGCAAGCGCGACTTCTCCCCCTACGAGGACTGACTCAGCTGGCGAGCCCGCGCTCGTAGTCAAGGGCACCCGCGGCCGCCGTGAGGGTTGCACGCGTCACGGCCGCCAGGCGCGGCAGCGTCGCGACCTCCACCTCGCCCAGCCTGGCGATCGTGGCTCGGTTGGAGCGCTCGATCTCATCCGGTTCGGCTGGCCACGGCGTCAGCACGACCGCGCGCACGTCGAGCGCTGACCGGCGTGCCGCTTCGAGCGTCAGCAGCGTGTGGTTGAGGGTGCCGAGGCCGGGCCGCGCGGCGATCAGGACCGGCAAGCCGAGCGCGGCCGCCAGTCCGCGTACATCCCAGTTCGGAGCGAGCGGCACGAGAAGGCCTCCGATTCCTTCCACGACGAGCGCCTCGGCGTCCGCGGCGGTGCTGCGCAGCTCCTCGATGATCGCCGGCACGTCGAGCTGCGTGCCGCCGAGCTCCGCCGCGAGATGCGGCGAGACGGCGGGCTCGTATCGCGCGTAGGCAACTCGCGCAGGCCGCTCGCCGCTGAGCGTCGCGAGCAGCTGGTCGTCGTCGAGTTGGTCGAGCTGATCGCCGGCGGCTCGGCCGTGCTTGCCGGTCCCGGTCACGATCGGCTTGCGCGCCTTGACCGCGACGCCAGCCGCCGCCAAGCCAGCCGTGATCGCTGCGGCGAGGATCGTCTTGCCGACGCCGGTGTCGGTTGCCGTGACGAAGCAGGCGCGCGGCACGCGTTACGCGCCGCACCCGACGGCCGCCCCGGCCTCCTCGCCGGCCTGGGCGGTTTCGCTCCCGATGCTCACGCCGGTCTCCCGGGCCGCGGCGGCGATCGTCTCGGCAGCTCGGTTGATCTCGCCGGTGGTGTGGGAGGCCATCAGCGTCAGACGCAGCCGTGAGCCACGAGGCGCCACCGTCGGTGGCCGGATCGCCTGGACGAAGACGCCTCGCATCAATGCCGTCTCGCAAAGCTCGACCGCCTTGGCGGCGTCGCCGACGATCAGCGGGATGATCTGGGTCTCGCCGGCGGGTGGCGGGACACCTGCGCGCGCCAGCGCCGAGCGCATCAACGCACTGTTTGCCGCCAGCTTCTCGACGCGGTGCGGCTGCTCGCTCAGTAATTCCAGCGCTGCTAGCGCACCTGCGACCGCCGGCGGCGGCGGGGCGGTCGAGAAGATCAGCGTTCGCGCCGAGTTCACGAGGTACTCCACCGTCGCGCGCGAAGCGCAGGCGTAGGCGCCGTATGAGCCGAGCGCCTTGCCAAGCGTGCCGACGACAACGTCGACTCGTCCGTCGAGGCCGGCCGCCGCGACAGCCCCGCGACCGCCCGGGCCGAGCGCCCCCGTGGCGTGAGCCTCATCGACGATCACTCTCGCACCGTGGCGCTCGGCCAGCTCGACGATCTCAACTAGCGGCGCGATGTCGCCGTCCATCGAGAAGACCGAATCGGTGACGATCACGCTCCCCGCTGGTGCCTCGCGCAGGCCCCAGGCTAGGTGGTCAACGTCGCAGTGCTCATAGACGAACGTCTGCGCTCTGGCGAGGCGGCACCCGTCGACGATCGAAGCGTGGTTGAGGGCGTCGGAGAAGACGACGCGCTCGCCGCCAGCGCCATTGCGCCTCGCTCTGCCGTTCTGATCGCCGGCCGGTAGGCTCGCCAGCGCGCCGATCACCCCGATGTTCGCGAGGTAGCCGGAGCCGAACAGAACACAGCTCTCGCTCCCATCGAACTCGGCGAGTCGCCGCTCCAGCGCGTTGTGAATCGTCATCGTGCCCGAGACGAGACGCGAAGCTCCCGAGCCGACGCCCCAACGCATCGCCGCGTCCGCTGCCGCCTCGCGGACCCGCGGGTGCTCCGCGAGGCCCAGGTAATTGTTTGAGCAGAACAGCAGGACTGGCCGGCCTTCAAGCAGGATCGTTGGGCCCTGGGGGCCGCTGATCAGCCGGGTCGAGCGGTGCAGGCCGAGCGCGCGCAGCTCTTCGAGCGCGACCTCGATGTCATTCACAGCGCCGGTTCCGTCGCTCGTGAGTGCGCTGAAGCGCGCTTCCCGCGGCCCTTTCCCTTGCTGCGGTATTGCAGTTGTGTGGAGGGATCCCAGAGCCGCACGTCGAGGCGGGCAGGCGCGTTCACCGTGAGGTGCTCTTCAATCAGGTCGGGAGTCTCCCCATCGAGCCAGCCGGAGCGGTTGTCCGGCCGCGGATTGCTGCCGTTGTCGGGCTGGCGAGCGACGTTGAGGCCGAGCTCTTCGAACATCGCGCGGTCCTCTTCCGGGGTCGCGCCAAGCGCCGTGAGGAAGTTGCCCATCATCACGCCGTTGAGCCCTGCCTTTACGGCGAGTCCCTGCAGCTCTCCGAGGTTCTCGATCCGTCCGCCGCACAGGCGGAACAGCGCTTCAGGGAGGATCAGTCGGAAGATCGCGACCCACTTCACGGCCTCCCACGGCTCCATCACCACGCGCTCGCCAAATTTCGTGCCCGGCCGCGGGATCAGCAGGTTGATCGGCACGCTGGTCGGGTTGATCCCGGCGAGCTCGAACGCCATCTCGACGCGCTGCTCCTCGCTCTCACCGAGATTGAGGATCCCGCCGACGCAGGTCTCAAGGCCGGCCTCCTTGACCGCGGCGATCGTGCGCAGCCGGCCTTCGTAACGCACCGTCTCAGACACCTCGGGATAGAAGCTCGACGAGCTTTCGACGTTGTGGTGGACGCGCTGGATCCCCGCTTCCTTCAGCTGCGTCGCCCGCGCGACCGACATGTGCCCGATCGACGCGCAGCGCTTGAGGTTCGTGTGCTCCGCGACCAGCCGTGCTCCTTCGAGGACCTTCTCGAAATCTCTCCTCGACAGGCCCTGGCCCTGGGCGACCATGCAGAAGCGATGCGCACCGGCAGCCTCCGCGGCGTAGGCGTGGGCAAGCATCTGCTCCGGCTCCATCATCGCGTGCATCGGCGTGTCAGCCTCCGCGTGGCTCGACTGGGCGCAGAATCC
>DATAJI010000273.1:0-5869 GCA_036262195.1 Solirubrobacteraceae bacterium | reverse complement strand
GGCTCGGATTCTCCGCCGCCGAGCGGCTCCGTTGCCGGCGGCGGTGTGGCCACGGCAACAGACTCGGGCGAGACCGCCAGCGAGACCGGTTCACTGCCGTTCTGCGCCGGTGCAAGCGCGACGTCAGCGTCGCCGTCGAGTGGCGCGGAGCCGTTCGTGCCAGCCTTGTCGAATTGACCGGCGAGGACCGCCTTGGACGGCCCGAGCATCATCGTCATGTTGCGCCCGTCATGGAGCGGGCGCTGCTCGACCACGGCGTACTCGGCCAGCTCCTCGGCCAGGCGATCGAGGATCAGCACGCCGCGCTCGGGGTGCGTGACCTCGCGACCGCGGAACATGATCGTGACCTTGACCTTGTCCTTGTGACGCAGGAAGCGCTCGACGTGGCCCTTCTTCGTGTCGTAGTCGTGCTGGGCGATCTTGGGGCGGAATTTGATCTCGCGGATCGTTATCTGCTGCTGGTGCTTGCGCGCCTGCTTGAGCTTCTGGGCTTGCTCGTACTTGTACTTGGAGTAGTCGAGTACCCGGCAGACCGGGGGCTTTGCCTCGGGCGCGACCTCGACGAGATCAAGGTCGCGCTCCTGCGCGTAGCGCAGGGCGTCGTCGATCTTCATCAGGCCAAGCTGCTGGCCGTCCTCATCAATCAGCCGGACCTCGGGAACGCGGATGCGTTCGTTGATCCGCGTCAAGTCCCGCTCTGGCGGGCGCCGGTCGAACCTGCGAGGGACCGGCACTATTGCGTGCGCGCTCGCGTCAAACGGTGGGCAGGCTGCGCGGCGGCGTGAGCGTGCTTACTTCCAACACAGGCGAGCATAGCAAGCTGCCGGGCGGCTGACGAGAAGCATTCACGAGCCCGTAACGCCCACGACAGGGCGCTCAGCGCGCGCGTGTGCGCGTCAGCTCGGCCAGCTCGGCCACCAGCGCGTCGATTGCGAGCGCCCCACGGTCCCCGCCCCCGTGCTCGCGCACGGACAACGTTCCGTCCGCCGCCTCGCGCTCTCCGAGCACGAGCATGTAGGGAATCTTGCGCAGCTCCGCTTCGCGGATCTTGCGCCCGACCGACTCGCTGCGATCGTCGAGCTCGACGCGGAGCCCCTCCGCGCGCAGCGTCGCCGCAGCGCCGGCGGCGTCGTCGTTGAAGCGATCCGCGACCGGCAGGAGGATCGCCTGCACCGGCGACAGCCACAGCGGGAGCTCGCCGGCATAGTGCTCGATCATGATCCCGATGAAACGCTCGAACGAGCCGAGCAGCGCGCGGTGGATCATCACCGGGCGATGCTCGGCGTTGTCGGCGCCGGTGTAGCTCAGCTCGAAACGCTCGGGCATCGAATAGTCGAGCTGGACCGTGCCGAGCTGCCAGGAGCGCCCGATCGAGTCGGTCATGTGCAGATCGATCTTCGGCCCGTAGAACGCGCCGTCACCGGGATTCAGCTCGTAGGCCAGCTGCTCCGACTCCAGCGCCCCGGCGAGCGCCGCCTCGGCGCGATCCCACAGCTCGTCGCTACCGATCCGCTGCGCGGGCCGCGTCGACAGCTCGAGCCGCGGCTCGAGACCGAACAACCGGTAGAGGTCGAAGCCGAAGCGCAGGCACTGCACGACCTCCTCCTCGACCTGCTCGTCGCTGCAGAAGATGTGAGCGTCGTCCTGGGTGAAGCTGCGCACACGCAGCAAGCCGTGGAGCACGCCGCTGGCCTCGTGGCGGTGCACGAGCCCGGCCTCGCTGTAGCGGACCGGCAGGTCGCGATAGGAGTGGCGCTCGTCGTTGTAGATCTGGATGTGCGCCGGGCAGTTCATCGGCTTGAGCCCCATCGGGCGATCCTCAACGTCGGTGAAGTACATGTGGTCCTTGTACTTCTCCCAATGGCCGGACTGCTTCCAGAGCGAGACGTCGTAGAGGATCGGCGTCTTCACCTCCTGGTAGCCGCGGGCGAGGTTCTCCTTGCGCCACAGCTCCGCCAGCGCGTTCCAGATCGCCATCCCGGCCGGCTTCCAGAGCGGGCTTCCGGGCGAGAGCTCGGAGAACATGAACAGGTCGAGCTCGCGCCCGAGCCGGCGATGGTCGCGCTGGCGAGCGAGCTCGAGTCGCTCGAGGTAGGCGGCGAGATCGTCATTGGAGAAGAACGCGGTGCCATAGATCCGCGTCAGCATCTTGCGCGTCGCGTCCCCCCGCCAGTATGAGCCGGCGACCGACTGCAGCGCGAATGCCTTGACAGTCGCGGTCCCCGGGGCGTGCGGCCCGCGGCAGAGGTCGGTGAACGGGCCGTTGGTGTAGAGCGAGACGGTGTCGACGCCCTCGTTCGCGACAAGGTCATCGATCAGCTCGACCTTGTAGTCCTGGCGCTCGTCGACGAAGCGCTCGCGCGCCTGCGCGACCGGCACGTCCTCGCGCATGAACGGCTCGGCGGCTTTGATGTGCGCGCGCATCTGCTCCTCGATCGCCGGGAAGTCCGCTTCTGAGATGCTCACCCCCTCAGGGAACTCGAAGTCGTAGTAGAAGCCGTTATCGATCGCCGGCCCGATCGAGATCTTGACTCCGGGGTAGAGCTCCATCACCGCGGCCGCAAGGACGTGCGCGGCGTCGTGGCGGATCAGCGCCAGGGCGCCATCGCTCTTCGCGGTGAATATCGCGGGGCTCTCACCGTCGCGCAGCGGCGCGGCTAGGTCACGCAGCTCGCCGTCCACCTCGACCGCCAGCGCAGCCCGCGCGAGTCCGGGCCCGATCGCCGCCGCCAGCTCGGCCCCGGTCGCGCCGTCGTCGAGCTCGAGGTCGTTGCCGTCGGGTAGGTGCACACGGATTGCCATCGCGCGAGCGATCCTACCCGCCGTCGCTCGTGCTGGCCGAGCGCGCCGCCCGGCAGATGCGCCGTCGAAGCTGGGTACCCTGGAGAGCCATGGACTCGCTGCAGGGCAAGCTCCTGATCGCCGCCCCCTCGCTCGTCGACCCGAACTTCGCGCGAACCGTCGTGCTGATTGCCGCTCACAGCGACGAAGGCGCACTTGGACTCGTGCTGAACCGCCCGCTCGAGACGCCGCTGGCCGGCATCGCGCCGGTGCTGGAGCAACTCGCGGAGCCGGGCGCGGTCGTCCACTCCGGCGGCCCTGTCGCGCCGGAGAGCGCGGTGGTGCTCGCCGACTTCGCCGACCCGTCGCTCGCCGCGCTCCTGATCGTCGGTGACATCGGGCTACCGTCCGCGACGTGCGAGCTCTCAGATCTCGAGACCGGTGTGCGCCGGGCCCGGGTCTTCGCCGGCCACTCCGGCTGGGGTCCGCTCCAGCTGGACGAGGAGCTCGAGCAGGAGGCCTGGTTCGTCGGCCAGCTCGCACCTGATGAGCTCTGGTTGACGGACTCGACGTTGCTGTGGTCGACGACCCTCTCGCGCAAGGGCGGCCCCTTCGCGCTGCTCGCGCGGATGCCCGCCGACCCGTCGGTGAACTAGCTACGCCGCGAGGCGCCAGAGCGCGTCGTTGCCGAGCGCTTCGCGCGTGATCGCGCCGTCCGCGGCGAGCTCGATCAGCGCCTCCTCGGCGGCGCCGCGGTCGGGTACGACGAGGTTGCCGGCGAGCAGCGCCGCGACCTCCTGTGTCGCGAGGCCGTCGCTGAAATACTCGAGCAGCGGTAGCGGGCCGTCGGGCGGTGGCGTCCGCTCGAGCGTTGGGTCGAGGTTCGCGACCAGGACGTCGTAGGCCTCGACCGGCTGAAATCCGCCCCCTTCGAGACGGCGACCTTCGAGCTCGAAGATGAGCGACGGCGCGGTGTAGCGAACAAGCTCACCATCGACCGCCGCCTTCCCCTGGAACTCGGTCGGGCCGCCGGCGGCGGTACGCGCCTCGGCCTTGTCGGCTTCGTATGCGCCCGCCACCTCCGGCGAGTCGAGCGCGGCGATCACCGCCGACGCATCGATGCCGTCAACGCGAGCGATCGCGCGCTCGATCGCGGCGTCCTCGTCGAGCAGATCGGTCGTGTTGAACCAGGCGAATTGGAGCGCGCGCATCGCTGCGATCTCGCGTCCCGGGTGGGCCAGGCGCGTCGCGACGAGCGCTCGGCAAACACGGTCGGTGGCGATCAGACGGCTCCGCGCCTGCGCCCCAACCGGCATCCCGTAGCGCTCGCGGAACATCCGCGCCCCCCGCGCCTGACGCGCCGGGTTATAGCCGTCCGCGGGCGCGCCGATCGGGCCCTCGCGCAGCACGATCACGACGAGGCGCCAGTCGAGCTGGTCGCGGTAACGCCAGCGCAAGACGCTGAACGCCGGGCTCGCGGAGTAGCCCCACGGGCATGCAGGATCGTTGTACAGCGTCGTCGCGATCGCCATAGGAGCAGGCTAGCGGGTCGAAAAGTCCGGCCGATTATGAGCGCTTCGCCCTTTGTACAAACCTGGCTGGGCCAATCTTGGCCGACTGGCGCTATCGCCCTACTTGCCCGAACTTTAGAAATGCCGGCACACGCCCCAGCACTGCGGGCGTGCCAGGCCCTTTCCACGTCCAGAGGAGGACTATGCTCGCAACAGCACTAGCGCCGTACCCCACCTGGCTGCATCCGGGCGACAACGCCTGGCAGATGACCGCCGCAACGCTCGTCGGACTGATGAGCGTCCCTGGTCTCGTTGTGCTCTACGGCGGCGTCATGCAGAAGCGCTGGTCCGTGAACAGCATGATGCTGACGTTCGTGGCCTTCGGCCTGGTGCTTGTGGCGTGGACGTTGTGGGCTTTCGACATGGGCTTCGGCAACCCTGCTCATATCTTTGGTACGAGCAGCGGTTTGTTGGGGAACTTCATCGGGGTTCCAGGCAGCGTCCTGGGGGCACACGGCGAGCAGGGCATCGGGCATATTCCGTTGGTCGCCGTTGCGGGCGGATTCCGTTTCCCGCAGGCATCGCTCGTCTACTTCCAGTTCGTGTTCGCCGCGATCACGCCGATTCTGGCGCTCGGCAGCGTGCTGGGACGAGTGAGCTTCCGGGCATGGATTCCGTTCGTGCTGCTGTGGATCACGGTCTGCTACACGGTGAACGCCTTCCTACTCTGGGGCGGCGGGTTCTTCGCGCAGAAGGGCGCGCTGGACTTCTCCGGTGGCTACGTCATCCACCTTGCAGCGGGTATCAGCGGGTTCGTCGCGGCTGCGGTGATTGGACCGCGGCTGGCGCGTGACCGTGAGATCGACGCACCGAACAACCTCCTGATGGTGGCGGTCGGTGCCGGAATCCTGTGGCTCGGCTGGAACGGCTTCAACGGCGGCGATCCGTACTTCGCCGGCACTGACGCCTCCGTCGCGGTGATCAACACCAACCTCTGCACCGCTGTTGCGATGCTCATGTGGGTTGCGTGGGACATGATCTTCCGTGAGAAGCCGGGCATCATCGGCACGGTCAACGGAATGATCACCGGCCTGGTAGCGATCACGCCCGCCGCCGGTTACGTCAACGGCTACGGTGCGATCTGCCTCGGCGTGATCGCGTCGACGATCGTGTGGTTCGCGATCCGCTACCTGAGTCGAATCCCGCCGTTCAGCAAGGTCGACGACACGCTGGGCGTGATCTACACGCACGGCATAGCCGGGTTCACTGGCGGACTCCTGGTGGCGTTGTTTGCCTGCCCGGGAATCATCCAGAGCTACGTCGCCGGCACGAACAAGCCATCAAGCGGCACGGAAGCGGGGATTCTCTACGGAGGCAGCTGGTCGCTGCTGAAGTGGCAGTTCCTCGCCGCAATCACGATCATCATCTGGGATGGCGTGTGGACGTTCATCATCCTCAAGGTCATCGGGATCTTCCTCCCGTTGCGCGAACCGGATGATGTGCTCGAAAAGGGTGACTCGGCGTTGCACGGGCACGAGGTGTACCCGGCCGACGTTGCCACCCTCGGCAGCTTCGGG
>DATAJI010000272.1:0-3215 GCA_036262195.1 Solirubrobacteraceae bacterium | reverse complement strand
CCCTCAGGCTCGAGCTCGAGGGCACGGGCGCCGGCTCGCGCTCGACCGGCGTCGGCTTTCTCGACCACATGCTCGACCTGCTCGCGCGCCACGCGAGGCTCGACCTCGACGTCAGCGTGAGCGGCGACCTCGAAACCGGCGGCCATCACACCGTTGAGGACACCGCGATCGTCCTCGGCCAGGCGCTCGACAAGGCGCTCGGTGACCGTGCCGGAATCTACCGCTACGGCCATGCGATCGTGCCAATGGATGAGGCCCGCGCACTATGCGCGATCGACATCTCCGGGCGTCCTTTCCTGGCCCTCACGGGGGAGCTCCCGCCGGGTAGCACCGGCGGCTTCGAGCACGAGCTGCTCGAGGAGTTCTTCCGCGCGCTCGCGAACAACGCGAAGCTGACAATCCACATCGTCCTCGAGGCCCCGGGCAACGCCCACCACATGATCGAGGCAGCGTTCAAGGCGTTCGCTCGCTCGCTCCGGGCGGCGGTGGCGTTGGACCCTACGGAGAGCGGTGTGCCCAGCACCAAGGGAGTTCTTTGAGCGTCCGCCTGCAGCCATCGTCGCCGGCGCCGCGCACGGCCGCCGGCGCCTCGGTCGGTGTTGTGGACTACGGCATGGGCAATCGGCGGTCTGTCGAGAAGGCTCTGGAGCACGTCGGGGCGCGGGTCGTGGTGAGCTCTGACGCGACTGTTCTCAGCTCATGCGCGGGCCTCGTGCTGCCGGGGGTGGGAGCGTTTCCGCGCGCGATGGACAGCCTGCGCGCGCTCGGCTTGGATTCGTTCCTGACCGGCCGCGTGAGCTCCGGCGTTCCCGTGCTGGGGATCTGTCTCGGGATGCAGGTTGCTTTTGACCGCTCCAGCGAGCGCGGCGGCGCAAAGGGTATGGGGATCGTGCCTGGAGCAGTCCATGAGCTAGAGGCGGCGAATCTCAAGCTTCCGCACATCGGCTGGAGCAGAGTCCACTGGCAGGGCGACTCGCCGATCCTTCGCGGCTTGCCGCGAGACGTCGACTACTACCACGTGCACAGCTACACCTGCGAGCCCACTCAGCCGGACGACATAATCGGCGTCGCCGAGTATGAAGTCCCGTTCGTCAGCGCGGTCTCGCACGGCTCCTTCACGGGCGTTCAGTTTCATCCCGAGAAGTCGTCGCTCGACGGCCTGCGCCTACTCGCGAACTTCGTCTCGGTCTGCGTCGCGGCGGCGTGAAGCTCTACCCCGCGCTCGACATCCTCGACGGCCACGTCGTGCGCCTGTCGCAGGGCGACTTCGACCGCAGCACGACCTACGCGGCTGAGCCGCTGGCGGCGGCCAGGCAATGGGCGCGAGGCGGCGCACAACGGCTGCACATCGTCGACCTCGACGGGGCCCGAGCCGGCCACCCGGTCAATCTCGACAGCGTGCGAGCGATCGTCCAGGCGACGGGCCTCGAGGCCCAGGTAGGCGGAGGACTGCGCTCAATCGAAGCGATCGACGCGGCACTCGCCGCGGGCGCCAGCCGTGTCGTCATCGGCACCGCCGCGTTCAACGACCCCTACCTGCTCAACCAAGCGCTTGAGCGCCACGGCGAGAAGATCGCCGTCTCCGTCGATGCCCGTAACGGCGTCGTCGCCACCGCGGGCTGGTTGGAGACGACTGATCTACGGGCGGTCGATGCCGTACGGGCGCTCGTCGCTCGAGGCGTGGCGACGGTTATCTACACAAGCGTCGACCGCGACGGAACGATGGAAGGCCCCGACACCGGTGTCATCCGCGGGATCGCGGACGCGGTCGGCGAGTCGCAACTGATCTACGCGGGAGGCATCGGCTCGCTCGATGATCTTCGAGCGCTCGCTGAGCTCGAGAGCCCCCAGCTCGCCGGCGTGGTGATTGGCAAGGCCCTTTACGAGGAGCGCTTCACGCTGGCCGAGGCGAGTGCCGCGCTGTGCACCTGAAGCGCGTCATCCCGTGTCTCGACGTCGACGCCGGTCGCGTCGTCAAGGGCACGCGCTTCCTCAACCTGCGCGATGCCGGCGACCCGGTCGAGCTCGCGGTCCTCTACGACTGCAGCGGCGCTGACGATCTGGTGTTCCTCGACATCACCGCCACACACGAGAAGCGCGACACGATCGTCGAGCTCGCGCGCCGCACCGCCAATGACGTGTTCATACCGTTCACCGTCGGTGGCGGCATCCGCTCGGTCGCCGACGCCCAGGCCGTGCTCGACGCCGGCGCCGACAAGGTTTCGATCAACAGCGCCGCGGTTGCGCGCCCCGACCTCATCGACGAGCTGGCGACCCAGTTCGGATCTCAGTGCGTCGTGCTCGCGGTCGACGCCAAGTCCTCCGGGGACGGTAGCTGGCGCGTCCACGTGCGCGGGGGACGCGAGCCGGTTGAGCGTGACGTGCTGGCCTGGGTGCGGGAGGGAGTCGAGCGTGGGGCTGGGGAGATCCTGCTTACGAGCATCGACCGCGACGGCACGAGCGATGGATACGACTTGGAGTTGACGCACGCGGTCAGCGAGGCCGTCGGGGTACCGGTGATCGCATCAGGCGGGGCCGGCACCCTCGATCATCTCGTCGAGGCGCTCGAGGCGGGCGCTGACGCCGCGCTCTGCGCGTCGATCTTCCACTACGGCACCTATACGATCGCCGAGGCCAAGGAGCGGATCGCCGCAGCCGGCATCGCGGTGCGCGGAGGGTGACGCGCCGGAGCCACTCTCAGGGTTTCTCGAACACGATCCGGTAGTGCTCGAGCAGCTCCCGCTCGAAGCAGACCTTGTTGGCGCCGACGCCGGAGGTGAAGGCGAGCCGGAAGTCGGCGCTAGTCAGCCAGCGGGGGAGGAGCCTCAGCTTGAGCAGGCTCTTCTGCAGGCTGCGTGCGCCGGTGCGCCTGCTCCACTCGGTCATGGTCTGAAGGTAGTCGAGGCGTCCGCTCTCACTCGAGACGAGGCGCAAAGCGGGTTCCGCGCAGCGGACCACCTGATCCTTGCCGAGCGGTAGCCAGGAGCCGGGGAACTGCCGGCCGAGCAGGGCGAGATACCACGCGTCGGAGTCGCGCGGCGCGTTGATGTCGACATCGTCCAGCGGGATCATGTTCGGCCCGAACACCATCGTCTGGAGGTAGAACCGCCCTTTCGAGGGCAGAACGTCGGCGATCCGGACAAAGAAGTCGCGGTAGATCTCCTCCTGGCGCCCAGCGCGATACTCCTCTGGCGAGCAGAAGTGCTCGAACGCTC
>DATAJI010000271.1:0-3880 GCA_036262195.1 Solirubrobacteraceae bacterium | reverse complement strand
TTCGTCACCCGTTGGTACGGTCGTCCGTGTATCGGGCGGCCTCGCCGGAGGAAAGGCAGGCTGTGCATCGCGCGCTGGCGGATGCGATCGATCCACAGGTCGATCCCGACCGCCGCGCTTGGCATCGTGCCCGAGCCACGGCGGGAGTCGACGAGGACGTCGCGTGCGAGCTGGAGCGCTCGGCGGGTCGCGCGCAGGCGCGCGGAGGATTCGCCGCAGCGGCCGCGTTCCTTGAGCGTGCCGCGGTACTAACGCCCGAGCCGGCGCGGCGGGCGGAACGCTCGCTCGCTGCCGCGCAGGCCAACCATCAAGCCGGTGCGTTCGACGCGGCTCTCGCGCTCCTCGCGTCTGCGGAGTCAGGCTCGCTGGACGAGCTCCAGCGCGCCCACGTGGAGTTGCTGCGCGGCCAGATCGCGTTCGCGTTGAGCCGCGGAAGCGACGCCCCACCGCTGCTGCTCAAAGCCGCCGAGTCGTTCGAGCCGCTCGATCGCAGGCTCGCGCGCGATACCTACCTGGAAGCGCTTACCGCGGCGGTGTTTGCCGCCCGCCTCGCGAGCGGCGTGAGTTTGAGTGAGACCGCGTGGGCCGTCAGGCGAGCGCCTCCGTGCTCGCAGCCTCCGCGCGCGCCCGATCTTCTGCTGGACGGCTTGGCCTTGCTGATCACCGAGGGGTACGCCGCAGGAGCGCCGACGCTGAAGCGCGCCGTGAGCGCGTTCCGAAATGAGGACATCCCGCGAGATGAGAGGCTTCGGTGGCTGTGGCTCGCGTGTCGCGGCGCTGGACTTCTGTGGGACGACGAGAGCTGGGACGTACTCTCCGCGCGTTTCGTCGAGCTCGCCCGTGATGCCGGGGCGCTCAGCGTGCTCCCGTTGGCCCTGAGCACACGTTCGGGGGCGCTCGTCTTCGCGGGGGAGCTCGCCAGGGCCGCTTCGTTGGTCGAGGAGGCGGCGGCCGTGAATGAGGCGACCGGTAGCAGCCGTACTCCCCGCTCGCCCTCCCAGCTGATTGTGGCCGCCACGACAGCGGTCGTCGATGGAGGCGAGGGAGAGGGCCTGAGCTCCGATTGGGCGGCCGCTGTACGTCTCAACGGCCTCGGCCGCTATGACGAAGCGCTGGCCGCGGCCCAGCGGGCCGCAGACGACGTCAACGCGACGTGGTCGCGTAATGGGGGGCTGGTTGAGCTGATCGAGGCGGCGGCTCGGAGCGGAAAGGCTGAGATCGGGACCGTTGCGCTCGGCCGGCTTGCGCAGACGACGGCGGCCAGCGGCACGGACTGGGCGCTCGGTGTTGAGGCCCGCGCGCGCGCGTTGCTCAGCGAGGACCAGGCCGCCGATGGCCTGTACCGGGAGGCGATCGAGCGGTTCGCTCGCACCCGAGTTCGCGTGGAGCTCGCCCGTACCCAGCTCCTCTACGGAGAATGGCTGCGCCGCGAGCGCCGGCGCCTCGACGCGCGCGAGCAGCTACGCCACGCCCACAAGCTGTTCACGGAATTCGGGATGCAAGCGTTCGCCGAGCGAGCCCGGGTCGAGCTCGAGGCGACCGGCGAGCAGGCCCGAAAACGCACGGCGGAGACGATAGATCAGCTCACCCCTCAAGAGCTGCAAATCGCGCAAATGGCTCGTGACGGGCTGTCCAATCCCGAGATCGGTGCACGGCTGTTCATCAGTCGGCGGACCGTCAAGTATCACCTTCAGAAGGTGTTCACGAAGCTCGAGATCAGATCACGGAGCGAGCTCGGGCGCGTGCTGCTCCCGCTAACACCAGGCGACTGAGAGCCGGGTGACGCCCGATCGCCGGCCACATGTCGATCGCGTCGGAGGTGCCGGACGAGGCGACGTGCAAGTCGTCCGACTCGTCGCGGCGACTGTCACCCGGACTGTCCACCTGGACTGTCCACGTGCCGGATGCGAGCGCGGCAAGCGCTGATGACACTTGCCTGTACGCCCCCATGAACGACTACTCGGGAGATCATCATGAGCACGACTGCTACTTCTAGCGTGACCTCGTCGGACGCGGCCGACGCCGGCCGCGCAGCAACCGATCCTGCCGGCCCCACGGGCCGCCTGGCTACCTGGCTCTCCGCGACGACGCTGACTGATGTTCCCGCTAGCGTTCGGGAGCGAGCCAAGTACCTGCTTCTTGATGGTGTCGGGTGCGCGCTTGTGGGCGCGCAGCTGCCGGTCTCTCGCATCGGCGTCGAGGGTGTGCTCGCGTTCGACCCGGCTGGGTCGGGGGCACTGGTCGGATGGGGCGAGCGGACCACCAGCCCCCAGTCCGCGGCGATGCTGAACTCAAGTTTCATCCAGGGGTTTGAGCTCGACGACTTCCACCCTGAAGCGCCTTTGCACAGCAACTCGCTGGTGCTGCCGGCGATGCTCGCGGCGGCCTCCCATGTTGGCAGCGTTTCGGGGGAGCGGTTGCTGCTTGGCGCGATTCTCGGCTACGAGACCGGACCGCGGGTCGGCTTGGCGCTGGGTGGGCTGGACATGCTCTCGCGAGGCTGGCATTCGGGCGTGGTCTTCGGTCCGCTGGCGGCGGCCGCCTCTGTGGGGTGCCTGTACGGGCTCGACGCAGCCAGGTTCGAGGACGCCCTCGGGATTGCGGCGACGCAGTCCGGCGGGCTGATGTCGGCGATGTATGAGTCGATGGTCAAGCGCATGCAGCACGGCTTTGCGTCGCGCGACGGCCTGGTCGCCGCGGCGCTCGCCGCGTCAGGCTATGTGGGTATCAAGCGCGTGTTCGAGCGGGAGTACGGCGGCTGGCTGTCCACGTTCGGCGAGGGCCATCAGACCTACCCCGAGCAGATCTACGCCGGTCTCGGCACGGTCTGGCAGACCGAGCGGATCACCATCAAGGCGTACTCGGCGATGGGGCTGTTGCACGCCGCGATTGACGCCGCGCTCAAGCTCCGCTCTGAGGTGAGCGTGAGCGAGATCGAGCGGATCGATATCGATATGGCCGAAGCGGCCTACTCGCATGGCGGGTGGAAGGCCGAGCGCCCGCTCGAGGTGATCGGCGCCCAGATGAACGTCTCCTACGCCGTCGCCGTCGCGCTACTCGATGGCGATGTGCTCGTCGAGCAGTTCTCGACGAAACGGATCAACAGCGACGACGTGTGGAACCTGATCAACCGAACCCAAACCCATCACCAGAGCGCCTATGACCAGCTGCCTGTGGACGAGCGGCTGACCACGCAGGTGCGGATCACGCTCAGCGATGGCAGCACGCAGGCGGCGACCGTCGCACACCCGCGAGGTAACGGGAGCAATGCGCTCACCAACCCGGAGATCAGCGAGAAGTATCGGAAGCTGACCAACCGCGTGATCGCCCCGGAGCGCCAGTCCGCGATCGAGGACGCCGTCCTCAATCTCGACACGGTCGACGACATCGGTCAGCTGACGGCTCTGCTGACCCCGGCGGTGAAGTCGGCGCTCGATTGACAGAGGTGGGATGCGAACGCATCGCTCGCTGAGCTGGCGGGCGATGCGACTCCTTCCCATGCCCATCCCTATTGGTCGGGACCGAGTCCTGACCGTCCAGCAAGGAGCACACCCATGCCCACAACGCTTGATCCAGCGACCGCACTCATCCTGATCGACCTGCAAGACGGCATCACGGCCCTGCCTACGGTGGATCCGTCGGACCAAATCGTCGCTCGCGGCGCGCGACTCGCGGACGCATTCCGAGCGCATAAGAAGCTGGTCGTAGCCACCCGGGTGGCGTTCTCCCCGGACGGCGGCGATGTGGTCAAAACCCGCACGGCCGCCAATCGGGGTGGACTGACGCTGACGCCCGACTATGGCGAGTTCCGTAGCGAGCTCAAGCTAGGCAACGGCGATATCCCGATCACCAAGCGTGGCTGGAACGCGTTCTACGGAAC
>DATAJI010000270.1:0-3157 GCA_036262195.1 Solirubrobacteraceae bacterium | reverse complement strand
CAGCTAACCGATAGAGCCGATCATCTCCAGCTGGATCAGGCGGTTCAGCTCGACGGCGTACTCCATCGGGAGCTCCTTCGTCACGGGCTCGATGAAGCCGTTGACGATCATCGCTGCGGCTTCGTCCTCGCTGAAGCCGCGCGTGCCCATGTAGAAGAGCTGGTCGTCGGAGATTCGCCCCACGGTCGCCTCGTGGGCGACGGTGACGTGCGGGTTCTCGATCTGAATGTCGGGCCAGGTGTCCGAGCGCGAGATGCCGTCCATCATCAGGCCGTCGCACTGGACCCGCGCCTTCGAGCCCTGGGAGTGCGCGCCCATCTTGACGAGGCCGCGGTAGCCCATGATCCCGCCGTCCTTGGAGATCGATTTGGCGAGGATGTTCGAGGTCGTGTTCGGCGCGAGGTGGACCACCTTGGCGCCCGTGTCCTTGTGGACGCCCTTGCCGGCGACGCCGACGTTGAGGTGATCGGCGCGTGCGCCCTCGCCCATCAGGTAGGAACCCGGGTAGAGCATCACCACCTTGGCGCCCATCGAACCGCCGACCCACTCGACCGTGCCGTGCGCGTCAACGCGCGCCCGTTTGGTATTGAGGTTGTAGACGTCCTTGGACCAGTTCTGGACTGTCGTGTAGCGCGCCTTCGCGCCCTCGTGAACGAAGATCTCGACGACGGCGGAGTGCATCGAGTTGACGCTGTAGGTCTGCGCGGTGCAGCCCTCGATGTAGTTCACCTCCGAGCCTTCGTCGGCGATGATCAACGTGTGCTCGAAGGTGCCCTCGCCGGCTCCCTCCATGCGGAAGTAGGACTGCAGCGGTAGGTCGCAGCGGACTCCAGGCGGGATGTAGACAAAGGCGCCGCCGGACCAGACCGCGCCGTGGAGCGCCGAGAACTTGTTGTCCTGGGCCGGGACGCACTTGGTCATGAAGTACTTCTGGACCAGCTCCGGGTACTCCGTGACGGCGGTGTCCATCGAGCAGAAGAGGATGCCGAGCTTGGCGTACTCCTCCTTGAGGCCCTCGTAGACGGGCTCCTGGCGCCAGACGCCGATCACGCCGGCGAGGTGCTCGCGCTCGGCCTGCGGGATGCCCAGGTCCTCGTAGGTCTGCTTCATGTCCTCGGGCACGTCGTCCCAGGAGTTGAAGCGCCCGGTGGTTGGCGGCGAGTAGAGAACGAGGTCGTCGAAGTTGAGCTCGGAGAGGTCGGGGCCCCACGTCGGGATCGGCTTGCGCTGGAAGATCTCGAAGGAGCGCTCGCGCTTCTCGGTCATCCAGTTCGGCTCACCCTTGATCTTCGAGAGCTCGCGGATAACCTCGAGCGACACGCCGCGTCGAGCAACCAGCTCGCCTTGCTCGGTCTCAACGATCGGGCTCGGCTTGGTTATGCGCGTCGTGTCGGTTACGGCCATAACACCTATCTTAGCGGTCGGGATGAGGGGTCGCCGGCGTTGACCCGAGCGAGGCGGCGGGTCGCCGTAAGGGTCGAGCGGCGGCCGGTCGGCCGGCGCAAGCGGTTGGTTGGCTCGATCATCAAGCAGCCGGAGTGGCGCTGATCTCGGCGCGGACCTCGAAGCCGGTCATCGTTAGTGGCCCGAACGACGTGATCAGCGCGACATCGATCGCGTCCCGGCCACGCCCGACGACCACGCGGCCTATCCGGGGCCTGTTGTTACGCGCATCGAAGGTGTGCCAGCGCCCGCCGAGGTAGGCCTCGAACCATGCGGCGAAGTCCATCGGCTCGGCGGGAAGCTGGACGCCGATCGCCGGGATGTAGCCGAACACGTAGCGCGCCGGAATGTTCAAGGCGCGACAAAACGTGATCGCCAGGTGAGCGAAGTCGCGGCAGACGCCCTGACGGGCGCGGTAAGCGTCCGCGGCCGTCGTCCACGGGTTCGACGCGCCCGGGACGAACTCGAGTTGATCGTGCACGTAGTCGACGATCGTCTGCACGCGCGTCCAGCCCGGTGCAAGCTCCCCAAACCGCTGCCAGGCCTCGTGGCCGAGCTCGTCCGGCAGGCAGAACCGACTCGGCATGATGTAGCTCAGCACGCTGTCAGGCAGCTGCTCGACCGGCACCTCGCGCGCTCCCGGTTCGATCACGTCAGCCGGCCCAGCGAGCACGACCTGCGCTTCATAGCCGACGTGCGAGCCGCCGCTCGCGAGTTCGAAGCGCTCGCAACGGTTCCCGTATTGGTCGATGTAGCTGTGGTGCTCAGAGCTGGTATCCCAGCGCTCGCTGGCAACTGACACACCCGGCTCGAGCAGCAGTGGCGCGACCTGCATGATGGCTTCCGCCGGTTGCACGGAATCCAAGCCAAATTCGCACCCCACGGTGAGCGCTAGCGGCTCCTGTCCCGCGTAGCCGTCATGGCCCGTGGGCACCCGCTCGATCATCTCCCACGGAGGATGACACGTTAACCGGTGAGGCACCCCGGCTGGCGGTGCCGGGCGGCCCGGACGAGGAGGAGCGTTGCCCCGGATCTAACCGAGGGTTTGTGCGATCGACGCGATCGCGGCGCGCTCGGCTTCGCTGACGCCGTCTTCGCCGCCGCCATGCTCGCGGTGTCCGTGGGCGACTTTCTCAGCGAGGTCGACGACGAACCGCTTGTACTGCCCAAGCTCCTCGGGTGTCGCCTTGCGCTCGAGCAGCGCGACCGCGTCACCTAGATGCCCGAGCGAGCGTTCCTGGAGTTCCTCGAGTGAGTGATATCGCGTGTGATCCAGCTTCGGCTTCACGGCGACGATCTCGTCGAGCAGCTCGCTTTGACCGTGATGCTGGCGCGCCTCGACGTAGGCCTTCGCCATCGAGATGGTCTCGCGCAGCATCCCGCCCCGCTGCGCCGTGATAACGATCATCCCGGCGCTCGGAGGTCCCTCGAGAACCTGCTCCCATTCCTCTGGTGTGAAGTCAGCCTTCGTCGTCATGCAACGCTCCCTCTCGCGGTATTCGAACTCCTCTGGCCAGTGTATGCGGTCCCTGCTGGAGTACGCGGTCGGTCGCACGGCGATCGTCACCGGCAAGCCCTCGCCCGCGTTCTTTGAGGCTGCGCTCGGCGAGCTTGGCGTAGAAGCAGCTGCCGCGGCGATGATCGGTGACGACATTGAGGCCGATGTCGTGGGAGCCTTGGATGCCGGAATCGACGGCGTACTCGTCCGAACCGG
>DATAJI010000269.1:0-9251 GCA_036262195.1 Solirubrobacteraceae bacterium | reverse complement strand
GGATGAAGGCCTCGTTCTTGTAGGCAACCAGCGGGTCGAGCTGGGCATGCCCGCGCAGATGGATGCCCTCACGCAGGTAGTCCACGTCGTAGAGGTGCTCGCGCCAGCGCTCGTCGATGATCGTCAGCAGCAGGTAGCGCTCGAGTGCCCGCATCAACTCCTCGCCAAGCTCGGCCTCACGCGCGTCGTATTGCGAGCCGGCGTCAGCGAGCACCAGCTCGAGCAGCTCGCTGGTATCAGAGTGCTGGCGATCGAGTTCGCCCGCGGGGATGGTGATCGGATAGATCTGTGCGAGCGCGCGCATCAGACCGTCGATATCCCAGTCTTCGGCGTAGTCCTCGGCCGTGTACTCCTCGATCGTGCGCTCGAGCACCGCGCCGATCTCCTCGCGCGCGGCCTGCGCCATGTTGCCGCCTTCCAGTACCTGGTCGCGCAGCGCGTAGATCACGCGCCGCTGCTCGTTCATCACGTCGTCGTACTCGAGCACGTGCTTGCGCATCAGGAAGTTCTGCTCCTCGACCTTGCGCTGGGCGCGCTCGATCTGCTTGGACAGCAGTCCAGCCTCGATCGGCTCCTCGTTGCCTTCGACGTCGATCGTTCCGAGGCGGTCGAGGATCTTGTAGATGCGGTCGCCGGCGAAAAGCCGGATCAGGTCGTCCTCGGCTGAGAGGAAGAAGCGCGACTCGCCGGGGTCGCCTTGGCGGCCGGACCGGCCGCGCAGCTGGTTGTCGATCCGACGCGACTCGTGACGCTCGGTACCGATGATGTAGAGGCCACCCGCGTCGACGACCTGCTGGCGCGCGGTCTCGATCTCGGCCTCGACGGCCGGCAGGCGCTCCGCGTACTGCTCGTCATAGCCTTCGTCACCGGGACGCAGGCCGAGCTTTGCAAGCTGCTGGCGCGTCGTGTGCTCGGGATTGCCGCCGAGCTTGATGTCGACACCCCGGCCAGCCATGTTCGTCGCTATCGTCACGCCGCCCGGGCGCCCGGCCTCGGCAATCGTCTCGCCTTCGAGCTCCGCGTGCTCGGGTTTCGCGTTCAGCACTGCATGCTCGATGCCGCGAAGGCGCAGGCGCTCGCTGAGCAGCTCCGAGACCTCGACCGAGATGGTCCCGACCAGCACCGGCTGGCCGCTACGGTTCCGTTCGACGATCTCGCGCTCGACGGCCGACCATTTGCCGTCCTTCGTCTTATACACCTGATCGTTTCGATCATCGCGAACCATCGGCTGGTTGGTCGGGATCTGCACGACCGCCAGCTCGTAGATCTTCATGAACTCGGTTGCCTCGGTCAGCGCCGTTCCCGTCATCCCGGCAAGCTTGTCGTAGAGGCGGAAGTAGTTCTGCAGGGTGATCGTGGCGAGCGTCTGGTTCTCGTCCTGGACCGGCACGCCCTCCTTGGCTTCCACCGCCTGGTGGAGCCCTTCCGACCAGCGCCGGCCATCGAGGATGCGGCCGGTGAACTCGTCGATGATCTTCACTTCGCCATCGATCACGGCATAGTCGACGTCGCGCTTGTAGAGCGCTTCGGCGCGCAGCGCCTGGTTGAGGTGGTTGACGAGGTGGCCGTTCTCGGCTCGGTAGAGGTGGTCGATACCGAGGAAGCGCTCAGCCTTTGCGACGCCGAGCTCGGTGACGGAGACGGTCTTGTGCTTCTCCTCGATCTCGTAGTCGAAGTCGGCGACGAACTCTTTGCGGGTGCGTGGATCGAGACCATCGGGCGTCTTGCCGAGGACCATCTGCGGCGCGAGACGCGCGAACTGGACGTAGAGCTCGGCCGCCTGCTCCGGCGCGCCCGAGATGATCAGCGGCGTGCGTGCCTCGTCGATCAGGATGTTGTCGACCTCATCGACGATCGCAAATGAACGGCTCGCAACGTTGCGACCTTCGTCGTCGATCCGCCCGCCATGCTGCACCTTGTCCTCGAGCGTTTGGGCCATGTTGTCGCGCAGGTAGTCGAAGCCGAACTCCGAGTTGGTCCCGTAGGTGACGTCGCAAGCGTAGGCTTGGCGCTTCTCCTCGCCGGGCTGCTGGGACTGGAGGACGCCGACCGTAACGCCGAGGCCTTCGTAGATCGGGGTCATCCATTCCGCGTCGCGGCGCGAGAGGTAGTCGTTCGGTGTGACGACGTGAACGCCGCTGCCGGCGAGCGAATTGAGCACGACCGCGAGCGTCGCGGTCAGCGTCTTGCCCTCGCCGGTGCGCATCTCCGCGATCGATCCGCCGTGGAGCACCATGCCGCCGATCAGCTGCACATCAAAGTGGCGCATACCCATGCGCCGCTTGCCGACTTCGCGTACGAGCGCGAAGCACTCGGGCAGCAGGTCGTCGAGTGACTCGCCGCCGCGCGCGCGCTCGCGTAGCTCGTCCATCCGCTGCGCCAGCTCCTCGTCGGTGTCGAGTTCGAGCTCGGGCTCGTACGCGCCGATCAGCGCAACGCGCTGCTCGTGGCGCTTGAACATCTTGCCTTCGCCAACGTTGAGTGCGCGGTCGAGAATGCCCATTCGGTTCAGCGTACCAGCGGCCGGTGCCGCCTCACGCAGATCGCGATCACGATTGCGGCTGGCGCGCACGGCGCACTGTCGAGCTCAGCGGAACGAGCGTAGATAGCGCTCCTGGGTCTCACTGAGAACGTCGATCTCGATGCCGAGCGAGGCGAGCTTGAGGCGCGCGACCTCGTGGTCGAGCTCGAACGGTGGCAGGCGCACACCAGGACCGTCGTCAGCGCCCCGGCGCGCAAGATGCGCGACGGCAAGCGCCTGCGCCGCGAACGACATGTCCATGACCGCCGCCGGATGACCAGCGGCAGCCGCAAGGTTCACGACCCTGCCCTGCGTGACAAGGTTGAGCCGTCGCCCATCCGCGAGCTCGTACTCGTCGACCAGCGGCAACACCGCTCGTGGCGGGGCAACCGCGAGTCCTGCAAGATCGTCGAGACTGATCTCGACATCAAAGTGGCCGGCGTTCGCGAGCACGGCGCCGTCGATCATCCGCTCGAAGTGCTCGCGCCGGAGGACCCCCGGCGCGCCAGTGACGGTCACGAACACCTCTCCGATCGCGGCCGCGGCGAGCGAGTGCAACACCGCATAGCCCTCCATCCGTGCCTCTAGCGCGCGCACCGGGTCGACCTCGCAGACCGCAACATTGGCGCCCGCACCCTTCGCGCGTGCAGCGATGCCGCGACCCGCCGAGCCAAAGCCGAGCACGACGACGGAGCGGCCCGCGAACAGCAGGTCGGTCGCGCGAATGATTCCGTCGATCACTGACTGCCCCGTGCCGTAACGGTCGTTGAAAACGCGCTCGGTCAGCGTCTCGTTGACGGCAAGAACAGGGCAGCGCAGCGTCCCGTCAACCTCCATCGAGCGCAGCCGCACGAGACCGGTCGTCGTCTCCTCGGTCGCCCCGATCAGCTCCGGGGCGAGCGGCTTCGGGCCGGCGTGGGCGCTGACGATCAGCTCGGCACCGTCGTCGATGAGGATCTGCGGGCGGCCGGCTACGAGTCGGTCGAGGTGGCGTGCATAGGCCGCGCGGTCCTCCCCGCGCTCGCCGTAGACCTCCGCACCGTGTGTGCTGCTGAGGGCCGCCGCGACATCGTCCTGTGTCGACAGTGGGTTGGCCGCGCACAACGCAACCTCGGCGCCCGCGGCGAGCAGGGAGCGAACGAGGTTCGCCGTCTCGGCGGTGATGTGCAAGCAGACTGCCACGCGCAGGCCGGCGAGCGGGCGCTCTCGTTCAAAGCGTTCGCGGACGGCCCGGAGCACGGGCATCTGCCGATCGGCCCAAGCGATCCGGGCCGCCCCGGCATCCACCAGGACGGCGTCGTGAGAGGCGCGCGCGCTACGCCGCCCAGCCGGCACTAGTAGCGGTAGTGATCGCTCTTGTACGGCCCATCGAGGGCGACGCCGATATAGGCGGCCTGCTCGGGACGGAGCTGCGTGAGGTTGATGCCGAGCGCGTCGAGGTGCAGCCGCGCCACTTTCTCGTCGAGCAGCTTCGGGAGCACGTAGACGCGCTTCTCGTAGGAGTCGCGCTTTGTGTAGAGCTCGATCTGGGCGATCGTCTGGTTGGTGAACGAGTTCGACATCACGAAGCTCGGGTGTCCGGTCGCGTTGCCGAGGTTGAGCAGACGACCCTCGGAGAGGACGATCACCGAGTGCCCGTCGGCGAAGACCCACTCGTCAACTTGGGGCTTGACGTTGATGCGCGTGATCCCAGGGACCGCAGCGAGCCCGGCGATGTCGATCTCGTTGTCGAAGTGGCCGATGTTGCCAACGATCGCCTGGTGCTTCATCCGTCCGATCTGCTCAGCACTGATGATGTTCAGGTTGCCCGTTGCAGTCACGAAGATGTCAGCGCTCTCGAGCACATCCTCGAGCGTCGTGACCTGGTAGCCCTGCATCGCCGCCTGCAGGGCGCAGATCGGGTCGATCTCCGTAATGATCACGCGCGCGCCCTGGCCGCGTAGCGACTCGGCACAGCCCTTGCCGACGTCGCCGAAGCCGCAGACAACGGCCACCTTGCCACCAATCATCACGTCGGTTGCTCGGTTGATGCCGTCGATCAACGAGTGCCGGCAGCCGTAGAGGTTGTCGAACTTGGACTTCGTGACCGAGTCATTGACGTTGATCGCCGGGAACAGCAACTCGCCCGCCTCGTGCATCTGGTAGAGCCGGTGCACGCCGGTCGTCGTCTCCTCTGTGACGCCGTGAATCGCGGCCGCGATCCGGGTCCAGCGCTGCGGATCGGACTCGAGCGAACGCGACAGCAGCGCGAGCAGCACCTGAAACTCCTCGGACTCGGCACTCGCGGGATCCGGCACAGCGCCGGCACGCTCGTACTCGACGCCCTTATGGACGAGCATCGTCGCGTCGCCGCCGTCGTCGAGGATCATGTTTGGCCCGCCGTCGGGCCAGACGAGCGCCTGCTCGGTGCACCACCAGTACTCCTCGAGCGTCTCGCCCTTCCAGGCGAAGACCGCGATGCCCTGCGGGTCATCGGGCGTCCCATGCGGGCCGACGGCCACGGCCGCAGCAGCGTGGTCCTGCGTCGAGAAGATGTTGCAGGAGGCCCAGCGAACCTGCGCGCCCAGCGCCACGAGCGTCTCGATCAGCACCGCGGTCTGAACCGTCATGTGCAACGAGCCCGTGATCCGAGCGCCGGCGAGCGGCTGACCGTCAGCGTACTCGCGCCGCGTCGACATCAGACCGGGCATCTCGTGCTCGGCTAGCTCGATCTCCTTACGGCCAAAGGCCGCGAGCCCGAGGTCGGCGACCTTGAAGTCTGGAGCGAGGAGCGCCCCCGCGGGCGCTGACGTGGCGGTCTGGGTCATGCCATCTCCATCTCTGTTGTGTGTGCAGCCGCGATCAGCGCCTGGTGCTTCTCCTGCTCCCAACGCAGCCAGTCGTCGGGCGCGACGTGCTCCGGGCGCTCGGGAGCGGCGTCAAGCCACTCGTTCACGGCCGCGCGCAGCTCTGGCTCGCGCCGCAGACGCATCGCAAAGCCAAGCTCCGCGAGCCCGAAGTTCATCCTTGCGAGCAACTCCCGCAGCGTGCGAAGCCGCTGCAGCTGCTCGGGGCCGTAGAGTCGATAGCCGGAAGGCGACCGAACTAGCGCAAGCAGCCCGGCACGCTCGATGTAGCGCAGCATGCGCGGCGACCATCCGGTCGTCGCGGCCGCTTCCTGGATCGTGAGGCCTTCCATCGCTACTAGCAACGTTACCAAAACATTGTCAAGGTGCGGCGCGTGTGGCCGGATGTTCCGATCCACGTCTTCGGCGAAGCGCTTTGCGAGCGCGCTCCTCGTCCGAGACCCTCTGCGGACGCCCGACATCTAGCCTTCGGGCGCTACGACCTCGATCCAGTCGAGGGTTCTGTCACAGAGCTCCGTTGCCTTCGCCGGCGAGACCTCGACCAGGTCGGGGGCCGGGCTGAGAGGCGCCAGGGCGATCTCCGAGAGCGCTGTGTAGTGCTCGCTGTCGGCGGCCCCCGGAGAGAGGTTCGCCGGAGGATAGGTGACCGTGATCGTGTGCTTGCCCGCCGCCAGCACGAACGGGCTGCCGACCTCGTTGTAGTCGCCGAGGTTGTTCAGCTCGTTCGCGATGCTGCCGACGAGGCGTCCGTCGACCCTGACGAGGAAGCCGCGCGCGAAGCTGCCACCGAGCCAGAGCTGATAACGACGCGCGGCGTGTCGCAGCGTGACGTGGGCGACCGCGGTACCCGGCGTCGTCGCGGTGAGCGCATCCTCGGGCTCGGGGTCGTCGTCCTGCATCCAGCCTGCCGGCCACACTGTCTGCGTGCCGCGGAGCACGATCGGGTTGGGTCGCTCATAGGCCAGTAGCTCACCGTCGTCCTGGGACGCGAGACGCGCGAGCGAGAGCACCTCGGGACACGGAGCGACCGCTGCCGGCTTGATCGCGCAGAGCGGCTCTGTCGGCCGCCCCTGCTCGGCCGCGCCGCAATAATCGAGCTGCGTGTCACCCAGCGGAACGTGCTTGATCACTCGCCGCGCCGGCTGCGAGCGCTGCTGCCAGAGCTGATAGAACCGGCCTTGCCAGACGAGCTGGTAGATCGACGGCGGGCGGCTCTCGACGGGCGAGCGGCGAATCACGAGCGAGCGGTAGGGCTCGAGCGTCGAGAGCGGGAACGAGTCGATGTCGGCGAACGCGGACTTCGTCAACCACGCCCCCGTCACCGTCGGCAACAGCACGCTGCGGTACTCCGCCGGCTCGACCGGCGCACCGGCGCGGAGGAAGTGGCGGTCGGCGTAGATCTGGTACTCGTTGATGAAGGTCGGGCCGCGGCCGCTGACCTTGTCAGCGATCGTCTGGAGCTCCGCGAGCTGATCGCGTGGAGCGAGCGAAACATCGCGGTACTGCAGCCAGTTCGACCAGAGCACGCCGGCGCCGATCGCGACCAGCACGATCGCGCCGGCGACGAGCGCCCAGAGGCGCTCCTGGCTGAACAGCATTGCGCCCCCGACCAATCCCGCGAGCAGGATCGCCGGCGAGGAGATCGTTAGCGCCTTGGCGATCAGCCACGGCGTGATGCCCTCGCTCCAGGGCCAGAGGACTCCGAACAGAGCGATCGCGACGTAGATCGCGAGAGCTGGGCTGCGGCGCCAGAGCCCCCAGACGACACCACCGCCACCGGCCACGAACACGAGGTAGGTGAAGGCGTAGCGCGGCAGCGCCGCAGGAGCGAGGAACGGGCCCGACACACCGATGACGTCGCGAAAGTCGCCGGCTGGCCAGATCCCCGCGATCTGGATCGCTCGTAGTGGCGCCAAGAGGTTGCCGAGCTGAGTCAAAGCGTCCGAGCCGGCCGAGTAGGAGCCCTGGTCGACTTGGAGGTAGTGCCCGACGAGCAACCACAGCGGCAGCCCGAACAATGCGCTCGCGAGGATCAGCGCGGCGCCAACGAGGAGGGCGTTCAAGAGGTGCCCACCGCGGAGCACGCGCCAGGCGAATCCAGCCACCAGCGCCAGGAACACGGGCACCGCGTAGATCGCCGCACCGACGCCGAGAGTGATCATCAAAGCGCCGGCGGCGACGGCTAGGGGCAACACATTCCGCGGCCGCGGATCGTCTCGGGTCAAGAGCTGCGCCGCGAGTGCGACTCCGAGCGCGACCAGGAACGCTGCTGTCAGCTCCTTGATCCCGCCCCATGCGGCGTACCCGAACAGCAGCGCGGACTGGGCGGCGATGAACGCCACAAAAGCGCGCAGCCAGCGCCACTCGAGCAGCGGTGTCACCAGCGCGTAGATCGCGAGCGAGAGCGCGGCGGCGCAGCAGGCGAGGTAGGGCTGGAAGATCCAGGCGACGTCGATGCCGGTCACCCAGTGACCGATGCCCGTGAGCATGAACGCCCCCGCGGGGTAGGCAGACCCTGCGCCGGTCGTGCCGAGATCCACCTGCGCGTTCAGGAGGTACGTCGAGCTCGGGAGGTTCACGAACGAGCGGCCGTGGCTGAACAGCTGGTCGATCAGGTTGAACCACGTCGCCGTGTCGTCGAGGCGAACGTAGCCGAGGAACGTCGCCTCGCCGCTGAGGATCACCGGCGCGCCGTAAACGAGCAGCACCCCGATCGCCGCGAGGGCCGGGGCCGCTCCGAGCCTCGCGCGCCCCCAGACGTAGCCGACGCCTGCGAGCGCTCCGATCGCCGTCACCGGTGCCGCGATCGAGGCCGTCCCCGCGAAAGCCGTCAAGATTCCCGCGACGACTATCGCGCTGGCCAGACCGATCGGGATCGTCAGCGCCCCGAGCTCTCGCTCCCCCGCGATCCACTGCACGAGCGCGCCCCAGCCGAGCCCGATCGCAGCGAGCACGAGCGGGAACAGCACCCACGAGAGGATCAGCGACAGGAGTGCCTCAGAGCGTCGGGTGTCATCGGGCCTCGGGCCGCCCTGAGCTCCCCTCGACGGCGGACCGCGCGATGCTAACAGGGGAACGCGCGATCACGCGAATCAGCAAACGTACCGCGGCGAAGTAGCCGGCCTGCATAACGACCAGCGCACGCGGCAGCCGCGGCAGGTAGGGGCTCTGAAGCGACGCACTGAGCAAGCCGGCAAACGCGACAGCATCGAGCCGCCGCTGCGCCCGGACGGCGGCGCGGCGGCGCAGTGCGCGCCTGACTCCGAGCACTGTCGCGAGATCGGCACGAAGCTTGGCCCCAAGCCAGCCGTCGCGCGCCGCGACGAGCAGCAGGCCCAGCTCCGCGGCAAGCAGAGCCGGCGCGAGCAGCGCCAGCAGGCCCGCTGGGTACAGCGCGAGCACCGTACGCCAGCGGTTGCGCTCCAGCAGGAACCACTTCTCGCGGCCCTTGTCGAACTCATACTCGTGGACCACGCGCGCGCGCGGCTCAACGCCGACCCGATGACCGGTTAGCCAGAGCCGAAGCCCGAGCTCGAGATCCTCGCCGTAGAGGTAGTAGGAGTCGTCGAAGCCATCGAGCTGCTCCCAGGCGTCGCGGCGCACGACGAGCGCCGCTCCAGACGCGAATGGAACGTCGTAGGGAGCGCTTGCCAGCTCGCTGGCTGGCTGCTCGCATCGACCCGCCCAACTCAGACCCAGGTAGTGGACGACGCCGCCCGCCGTGTTGATCCGCCCGTCGGGCAGCATCACCGCCGGCTGCCAGGCCGCCCAGCGCGGCCGCTCGTCAGCGACCGCGCGCAAGCGCTCAAGTGATCCCGGCAGCGGCCGGGCATCGGGATTCAGGAACAGCAGCAGCGGCGCCGATGTCGCCTCCGCGCCAAGCC
>DATAJI010000268.1:0-2404 GCA_036262195.1 Solirubrobacteraceae bacterium | reverse complement strand
GAACGATCGTCACGGCGTGGGTCGGCTTGGCGGTAGCCGTGTGCGCGCCGGCCTTGATGATCGCCGCTCCGTGGCACGAAGTGGCGCTGGCTGCCGTCCTCGTCCTCGCCGCCGCCGGCTTCGGTCCGGCGGTGACCTGCCGTCTCGACACCGGTGACGCGATCGCGCAGGTGGCGGCGACGGTCGTGCTGAGCCTTGCCGCGTTTGCGCTGGCCGCCGCCGGCTTGATCTGGCTCGCGTGGTGGCATCCCGCGGCGCTTGCGGCGCTCGCCGTGCCGAGCGTCGCGTCGTGCCTTCATCGGATCGTCACGCAGCGTGGCGTATCCCCGGCCCACGCTCTCTAGGGACAGCCGTGGCCGACACCTCCACCGTCGTAGCCGCCGATCGTCGACGGAGCTCCGATCGCACGGTTGCGCCTGCGCGCGTCCCGTCGCTCGCCGCACATGCAGCGTTTGTCGTGCCGCTCGGAGGCGGCCTGGCGGCATGGGCGGTGAGCGTCGCCGAGCTGCATCTGTCCGCGGTCGGCCTCTACGGCCTGCTCGACGCGGTAAGCGCCTGGTTCTTCGTCGGCATCGGGCTGCTCGTCGGCGGCTTCGCGCTCGAGATCTCGCGGATTCGCCCACGGCAGTGGGTGCTCGGGCTCTACATCGTCGCGCTCGTCGTCGTCATCCACGCAACCGTGCCATTGCTCTCGCGCGCGCCGGAGTACTCCTGGGTCTACAAGCACATTGGCGTTGCACGCACGTTCGCTGCCGACGGTCGCGTGACCAACGGCAACAACATCTACCAGGACTGGCCGGCGCTATTCGCGGCGCTCGCCGGGATCTCGAAGCAGAGCGGCGTAAGCGTCTTCGCGATCGCTCGCTGGGCGCCGCTCGCATTCGAGCTGCTGGACTGCCTGATGCTGTTCGGCGTCTACCGCATGCTGACGCGCGACGCGCGCGTGCCGGCGCTTGCGGTCGTCATCTTCGAGGTCCTCGTGGCCTGGGTCGGGCAGGACTACCTCTCGCCGCAGGCCTTCGACTACGTGCTGTGGCTCGGGTTCGTCCTGATCATGGTTCGCTGGCTGCTGACCACGGAGATCGCCGCAACCCGGTTTGGCATCCTGACTCGGCTGCACGAGTACGTGAGGCGCGACGCCGATGTACCGCTCCGCAGCGATGCCGGGCGCCAGCTCGCCGTTGCCGTGGCGCTCCTGATCTTCGCCGCGATCGTGGTGACGCATCAGCTCACGCCGTACATCGCGCTGGCCGCCATCGGCATGCTCACGGTGCTCGACCTGCTGCGGCCTCGCTGGCTCCTCCTCGCAACCGCCGCGCTGGCGATCGCCTACGTGATCCCGCACTACACGTTGATTCAGAACATGTACGGAGGACTGTTCGGGAGCTTTGACGTCGTGGCGAACGGCGCCGGGCACATCGGCGTGGCGGCTTCCGCGGCCGAGACCTTCACGGCGAACTGCGTGCGGGTACTTGCCGTCGCCTGCTGGCTTGTTGCTGTTGGCATTGTCGTTCGTGCGTGGCGCGCGCCGGGTCGCATCGCCGTGCCCGCCGTGCTCGCGTTCAGCCCATTCGTCGTGCTGTTTGCCCAGGCCTACGGCGGCGAGGCGATTTATCGCGTCTTCCTCTTCTCCGCGCCGTGGTGCGCGCTGCTGATCGCGTCTGCCGTCTATCGGTTGCGCGCTGCGGCGCTGCGTTTCATCCTCGTTGGGCTCGGTGTCGGGGTCGCACTGATGCTGAGCCTGCAGGGGCTCTACGGCGCTGTGGCCGTCGACACCTTTACGCAGACGGACGTCACCACCGGGCTGTGGATCTACGACCATGTGCCCGTGGGCTCAACGGTGCTCCTCGGGGCCTCCAACTTTCCGCTGAGCGACGTTCCCAACCCGGGGCGCTATACCGTCACGCCGCTCCCCGACGACGCCCAGCTGGGACCGGTCACGGTGAACGGCACAAGCCTCGCATCGGTCGACCGGTTCGTCAGGGGCTTGAACGCGACGAACGCCTATCTCGTGCTCAGCCCCAGCATGCTGGTGTACGCGCGCTACTACGACTCCCCGACCGGCCTGCCGACCCTGATGCGGGAGCTACCAACCGCGCGAGATTGGACGCTCTACTACCGCAGCGGCGACGTGAGGGTCTATCGCTTCCGCTGAGCGCGGGCGCGCGGCTCATGCTCCTGCGGAGTGCGACGGTCGCTGCTCGACGCGGTCAGGCGGTGGCTTCGAGCGTCAGCGTTTCGGTCCGGTCGGCCATTGGCCCGATCTCCTCGTGGTGGCGGTCGACCCCACGCAAAACCTCGTGCGAGGACTCGCCCGGGGCTGCGCGCACGACCTGATCGAAGCCCGCCGACTCGAGCGCGCGACGGAGCGTCGCCTCGTCGTAGATGAACTCGTGGCCGAAGC
>DATAJI010000267.1:0-1536 GCA_036262195.1 Solirubrobacteraceae bacterium | reverse complement strand
GGCTTGACCAGCTCGAGCTCTACGTTCAGCGTGACGTCGTTCGCTACGACTGCCTCGCCGCCCGGCAGCGTCCCGCTGAAGTTGACGCCGAACTTCGTGCGGTCGATCGTCGTCGACAGCTCGACGCCGATGCGCTCGTTGCCATGTCCGTCATCGGCCACGTAGGTGAGCTCGCCGGTCGCGTGAACGTTCTTTGTAACTCCCTTGAGGGTGAGGTCGCCGTCGACCGCGAGCGTGCCGTCATCGGCGGCTTCGAAGCTCGTGGACTTGAACGCGATCTGAGGAAAGCGCTCGGCGTCGAAGAAGTCGGGTGTCGCCAGATGTCCGGCGAGGCTTGGCTCCTTTACCTGGACGCTGTCCACTTTGACGAGACCGCTGAGAGCGAGTGATCCGTCGTCATCGACTGTCAGGCTCGCGTCGAACTCGGCGAAGCCGCCGCGAAACCGTCCTGCGCCGAAGTGGCGGACGCTGAACGTGACCGAAGAGTGAATCGGGTCATACACATAGGTACCGGGTGTTATTGCGGTTGCTGTCGGTGGCATGTGGTTCTCCTTGGGAGCCGGGGGCTACTTCTGCTATCGACCCCAATATACGCCAACTCGCTTGCTTGTGCAAGCAAACTCGGCGCGAGGCGGCTGAGGTCCCTCCGCGCGCGTTCGCGACCCGGGCGCTCACGCCCGTTGGCTAGGCTCGTCTTGTGCGCGCGCTAGTGATCGACAACTACGACTCGTTCACCTACAACCTGGTCCAGTACCTCGGCGAGCTCGGTGCCGAGGTGGAGGTGGTCCGCAACGACCGCTCGAGCGTCGACGAGCTGCTCGCGTCAGGCCCCGACTGCGTGATCGTCTCGCCTGGGCCCTGCACGCCGAACGAGGCGGGTATCTCGCTCGAGGTTGTGCGCCGCTTCCCCGAGGCCGGGATCCCGACGCTCGGCGTCTGCCTCGGCCACCAGGCGCTTGCGCAGGCGTTCGGCGGCACCGTGGTCCGCCATCAACCGGTTCACGGCAAGACCGGCACGATCGAGCACGATGGACGGACGATCTACAGCGGCCTGCGCAGTCCCCTCACAGTCGGTCGCTACCACTCGTTGATCGTCTCCGAAGAGCTCCCCGACTGCCTCGAGATCTCGGCTCACGGCGACGGCGTGGTCATGGGGATCCGCCACCGGGAGCTGCCTGCGGAAGGGGTCCAGTTCCACCCCGAGTCGGTGTTGACCGACGACGGAATGGAGCTGCTGCGCAACTTCCTCCACCGGCCGTCGAGCAATGACTGAGGCTCCCAACGAGATCGCGACCCGGGCGCTCGACGCGCTTGCGGCGGGGCGCGACCTCAGCCAGCAGGAGGCCGCGGGGGTGCTGGCCGAGATCATGGCGGGGGAGGTCTCCCACGTGCAGATCGCCGGCATTCTGATCGCGCTGCGGACCAAGGGGGAGACGATCGAGGAGATCACCGGGCTCGCACAGACGATGCGATCGCTCGCCCTGCCGGTTGTCGTCGACCGCGACGACCTCGTCGACACGGCCGGCACCGGTGGCG
>DATAJI010000266.1:0-2569 GCA_036262195.1 Solirubrobacteraceae bacterium | reverse complement strand
TGTCCGCGCGACGCACGATCGGCAGCGACGATAGGGCGAGTTGGTTGTCTGCGACCGCCCGAAAGAGCTCTCCTGGAAGATCCGCGATCAGCAGGTTGACCCTCTCGATGCCCTGGTTGAGCGCGAGGTGGTAGATATGGCGACCGTCGGCTTCACGCGTAGGACGCTCGGGTGGTGCTTGCGAACCGCTTGGCGCCAGGAGCCGCCGGTGGGCCAGAGCCTCAAACGCCAGCAGCGTCCATGACCCAGCGAAACGCGCGTCCTCGCCGGGTAGGCGCTGTCGCTCGTAGAGGCGCGCGGTTAGCGTCGTCTTCCCGCTACCGCGCTCGCCCATCCAGACCACGACCCGACCCGGGTTGCCAGAAAGGAGTTCACTCGCTCCCGCTGAGTCGAGCAGTTCAGTGCCGAGCAATGGCTTGACCGCGTCGTCCACGTCGACGCTGGCCTCGACAGCGGTCGGCTGTGGCTCCTCAGTCATATCCGAGCAGCCGCAATGCGAGCGCTTCGCGATAGGTCTGCGCGGCGAGAGCGGTCTCCTCCAGCCAGGCTTCCTCTACCCCGTGTACCGACGGGCGCCACCGTCGCTCGTCCCTGTCGGCCATGAGCTCGCGCCAGTGCAACAGCTCGGCGGTCAATGGAAACAGAAACGGGTGCGGTGCGACCAGCAGGCGGTCGGCCAGATACGGCCCGGCCGCGGCAACGGCAGCGATCGGGTCGACGCCCAAGCCGCGGCCCGCATTGGCAAGAACGCTACCGAGCAGCGCTTCGGCCCCGACCGCCGGTGTAGCGCCGAGCGTGCGTTGCGCGAGCTCGATCGCGGCGATAATCGGGCGTGCCTCCGGCGCAACGTCGCTCCAAGCCGCCTCCGCCGTCTCGCACCAGGATTGCATTATCCAGGCTTGCTGGCGCAATTGCTCGCGAAGAACGGCGTGCTCGGACTCAGTTCGAGCGGCGAGCTGATCGATCCTCGCCGCCAGCTCAATCACGATGTCGGACTGCGTCATCCGTTCGCTGCCTCGGCGGGTCTCAGGCCATCCCCGCGCCCTGTCCTGCGCCGCGGTGTCGAGCGAACGAAAAGCATCGCGGACGAACTCGCTTGCTGACGGAACCGCGGTCAGCTGCTCGATCCTCCGAGTAGACGCCGTGCGGTACTCGAGCTGGCGGCCCGCATAGTCGGCCAGTCGCATCCCCTCGATTGCAGCTCGGCGGCCGCTCCAATCCGCCGACAGGACGAGCAGCGAGATCAGCGTGGACAGGTCGCTGTCGGGGTCGACCGCAAGCTGATCGGCGAGCGCAGCGGCCACGAGCGCCGGCGGCTCAGCGGCGCCAACCGCGGCTGTGTAGGTGCTACCGCCGGTGCTGGCTGCCGCTCGCACAGCCTCGATGATCCGCTCGCCGGCTTCCTCGTCGCCGTGCGCATAGGCAACTGCGTCAATGGCGTTGCCGAACGAGATCGCGTCACGTAGTGCCTCCACGCTCTGGCGGAGACGTGCGAGCCGGTCGTGCCCCAGATCTATTGTGAACGGCCGCAGCCAGTCCGCCATGCGGTCGTCGAGCAGCGTGGTCGGCAGTGGTTCAACAGCCATGCGGGGTCTCCTCTGGAGTGGAGCGGTACGACGCAGTCTCGCCGACGCGCTCGGCTGCGTGAGACTGGCATTTCGCCAACGACGACGGGTGGGCCGCGTGAGTGGCGCGTCTCGCGTGAGACTGCGTCACGGCCGCGGGCTAGGGGCCTGACGCCACTGCAAGCAGAGGTAGGCCGGATCGGGGTAGGTCACGTCGCGGAGTATTGCGCGCCCACGCGATAAGGGGCGGCCGGGGCGCCCCGACGATGGCGCGAGGGCGGCCCGAGAAGCGGCGCTGCGGCGAGGCGGCCCACTCCGCGGTCGGGGTATTCCGTCATGCGGATTACGCATGCACGGATGCGTGTGGTCCGTCTGTTGGACTGACACCGCGGCTAGCGAAGCTGGAGGCGCAGCGGGGGGATCGCCAAATGCACAAGTAAACCAGGCGCATTTTGGACAAATGTACCCGGTCACTTGTTTATGTAACGCCTAAAGTGGTGGCTCGCTCGCGGCTTCGTGATCCGAGCGTACGGGTAGAGACATCACCTTGGAGTCGCCCCGAGGGCTGCAAATATCTACCGGAGCACTCTCAGCTTATGGCAACCGACACGCAACAGTCTGGTAGCTCCAAAGTAGGCGCTCGACGCGCCGGTGGCGAGTCCACCAGACGTTCAGACCGCCCCAACGCCTTCCCTCGCTACAGCGCGTCCAGGCGGCGCGCGGCGGCTTTGTCGCTCCGGCGGTCAAGCCAGTCCCTCGAACTCCGCGCGAACCCAGTGGCCGCGCTGCGTGAGCGACGCTACCGCCACGCACTGGCGGTAGCGGACGCCGTCGCCGGACTCGGAGCCGTCGTGCTCGCGATGGTCGTGATCGGGGGCTATGCACTGGCGCCTGAGGTCCTCATCGTTGTACCGCTGATCATCTTCGCGTCTAAGGTCCAAGGACTCTACGACCGCGATGAGCTCGTGATTCACAAGTCGACACTGGACGAGTTTCCACGCCTC
>DATAJI010000265.1:0-2718 GCA_036262195.1 Solirubrobacteraceae bacterium | reverse complement strand
CCTGCCTGGGCGGCGAGGCGGGCGTCGTGGTCGGGCGTCAGGCCGATCTCGGGTGGGACTGCGCCGCCGAGCGTCTGGACGATCAAGAGCTCGCGAGCGTGGGTCTCGAGCTCGCGGATGAAGGCGGCCGCGTCGTGGCCGCTGTCGAGCGCCGCGGCGACGGCGAGCAGGGCAGCACGTGGCTCGGCGGAGGCGATAGCGTCGAGCGTCGAGAAAAGGAGCTCCGAGTCGGAGATCCCGAGCACTGCGAGGACGTCCGCCAGCGAGATCTCGCCGCCGCTGTAGGTCTCGAGCTGTTCGAGCATCCCGAGCGCGTCGCGGAAGCTGCCGGACGCGTGGCGGGCGAGCAGGAGCAGCGCCTCTTCAGGGACGACGATCGACTCGGCTGCCGCCGCGCGGCGCAGGACCATCGCGATCTGCTCGACGTTCGGCCGCTGGAAGTCGAAGCGGTGGCAGCGGTCGATGACGGTCGCCGGGACCTTCTGCGCGTCGGTCGTCGCGAGGACGAAGAGCGTGTTCGGCGGCGGCTCCTCGAGCGTCTTGAGAAACGCGTTCCAAGCCGCCGTAGAGAGCATGTGAGCCTCGTCGAGGATGTAGATCTTGCGGTGTCCGGAGATCGGCGCGAAGCCGACCGACTCCCGCAGCGCGCGAATGTCATCGACCGAGTTCGAGGAGGCGGCGTCCATCTCGGCAACGTCGAGCGAACTCGCCGAAGCGATCGAGGTACACGACTCGCAGACGCCGCACGGGTCGATCGTCGGGCCGCGCTCGCAGTTGAGGCACGCAGCGAGGATCTTCGCCATCGAAGTCTTGCCGGTGCCGCGCGAGCCGACAAACAGATAGGCATGGTGAATCCGATCGCGCTCGACGGCGTTGCTCAGCGTCCGCACCACGTGGTCCTGGCCGACCACCTCGGCGAAGGTACGCGGGCGATGGCGGCGGTAGAGCGAGGGACCAGCGGACACGGAAAGCTGAGTCTACCCCGGTCGCACGCGCGCTCCGTAAGTGAGTAGCGTGCGGGCGATGCAGCGCACGCGGGCTCTGATCGCGGCGGCCTGGATCCTCGTCGGCGCGCTCGTGCTGCGGCTGATCCTGCCGTTTGGCTTCCCCAATTACGACACGCTCTACTCGCTCGCCTGGGGGCAGCAGCTTGCGCGCGGGCAGGCCCCGACCTACGACGTGGCGCTCGCGCCGACGCCGCATCCGCTGGCAGAAGTAGTCGGGCTCGTTTTGTCGCCGCTGGGCGCGGCGGCGACGCTGGGGATGGTGGTTGCGGTGGCTTATATCGCGCTTGCTGCCCTCCCATACCTCGTCTTTCGGCTAGGAAGCGCATGGTTTTCCTGGCCTGTGGGGCTTGCCGCCGGGGCCTTGCTGACCACGCGGTATGAGGTTTTGAGCTATGGGGTTCGTGCGTATGTCGACATCCCTTTCACGTGCTTGGTGCTGGCGGCGCTGCTGGTTGAGACGCGGCGGCGGCGCGCCGGGTGGCCGGTGATTGCGCTGCTCGACGTTGCGGGGTTGCTGCGGCCCGAGGCCTGGCTGTTTGCCGGCGTCTACTGGCTCTACCTGGCGCCCAAACGGGGGTGGCGCGAGCGCGCGTGGTTAGCGGCGCTCGTGGGGGCGGCGCCGGTTCTCTGGCTGGCGTCCGATCTCGCGATCACGGGGAACCTGCTGTGGTCGCTGAACCACACTCAGACCACGGCCTCGCAGCTCAAGCGGCCAACGGGGCTGATCAAGTTCCCCTACACCGGGGCACGACGGCTCGGCGAGGTCCTCGGACCGGACGGCCTGATCGCCGCGGCAATCGGCGGCGTGCTGTCGCTGTGGCTGCTGCGCTCGCGGATCTGGCTGGGTCTGTGCGCCGGGATCGTCGCGCTAGCCGCGTTCGCAGTCGTCGCGAGCTCGGGCCTGCCGATCGATGATCGCTACACGTTCGTCCTCGTCGCGCTGCTCGCGATCTGCGGCGGGGCGGGCCTGTTCGGTTGGCGCTCGCTGCCGGGCGGCCATCCGCGGCGAGCGCTGTGGCAGGCCGGGTCGGTCGTGTGCGTAATCGCGATCGCGGTGTTCGTCCCATGGAACGCGACGCGCCTGCACCAGACGTTCGATAGCACCGACCCGACGGAGCAGAGCCTCTCAGCCCAACTGAAGGTCGAGAACGACTTGATCGCCCTGACCAAGCGCCGCGCGATCACGCTGCGCTGCGGCGTCGTCGGGGTCCCCTACCACACGCCGATCCCGCTACTCGCGCTCGAGCTGCACACGAGCCCCGCGAACATCGTGACCCGAGAGATCGCGCACGGCACGTTCCTCGCCGCGGCGAGCAAGGCAGTGCGCGAGATCTACCTGCTCGACCCGAATGATCCGGGCAAGAACTACGCGGTGCCAGCTCACTTCAAGCTGACCGCGTCGAACCGGTCCTGGCTGGTCTACCAACGCTGCGGCTGATCGACGTGAGCGCTCGCTGACAAGCCCGAAGGGCCCTAAAAAAAGTTGGACCGTGCACCCTCCGTCGATGCCTTTCGTGCGGTGCCATTCGCCGGCTTGGGCTCAAGTCAGAGAACTCCCACCGCGCCTGCCGGGACCCGCTTAAGGCTGCTTCCTTCCGGACCTGACCTGGTTCGCGGGTCGACACCGCTCGAGACCCGGACCATCAGCGCCCCGATCGAGGGGGCAACCCGGAGCTGTCGCCCCTCGGGAGGGAATTCAGCCCCGCTAGAG
>DATAJI010000264.1:0-1873 GCA_036262195.1 Solirubrobacteraceae bacterium | reverse complement strand
GGCCACCTTGGCGGCGATCACCGACTCCTCGTTGTGCGCCGCGACGATCAGCGACACGCCCAGCGCTGGTCCGGCGGCAGCTGCCTGTGGTCTGTCGGGAGTCAGCCGGGCCAGGGCGAGGAGCGCCAGCGGGTAGCCGAGCTGCGTGTAGACGAGCAGGCCGGCACTGGCCCAGAAGATCAACTCAACGGCGCTCACGCAGCGATTCTCCCGCACCGCTGGCGGGCTGGTCGCGCGCTTGCGGGCTTATGCCAAGCAAAGCTCGGCTACTAGACTGGCCGCAGTGGCTAGTCGAAAAGAGCAGAAGGAGGCCGCGCGTCTGGCGCGCGAGCAGCGCGTCGCGCAGATGAAGGCGTCGCAGTCGCGGCGCACGCGCACCTACGCGCTCGGCGGCATCCTCGCGGTCGTGATCGCCGCCGCGGCGGTGCTGATCATCGTCAGCTCCTCGGGCAACGGCGGCGGCGCGAGCACGCTATCGCCCAAGGCGAACGAGGAGTTCTACACCCCGAAGCAGGCCAAGGCCGACGCCGAGAGCCTGCTCAACGGCATCCCTGAGCACGGCAATGTGCTCGGCGATCCGAATGCGCCGGTGACGATCACCGAGTTTGGCGACCTCGTCTGCAGCACCTGCGATGAGTTTGCCGTGACCTCCGAGCCGTTGCTGATCAACGACGAAGTCCGCGATGGCAACGTGAAGCTCGTCTACCGGGCGGCCGAGACGTCGAGCGGCTACGCAAACGGCAGCGAGTTCGTGAACACTCAGGTGGCGGCGCGGGCGGCCGGCCTGCAGCAGAAGGAGTGGTACTTCCTGATCATTCTCTACGACGAGCAGCCGCACCTGATCAACGGCAAGTCCGCCGAGCTCTCGAAGTACGTGACGACCTCCTACCTCCAGAATCGGGCGGCGCAGGTTCCCGGCCTCAACCTGATCAAGTGGCAGGAGAATCTGGTCAACCAGACGCTGATCAACGACGTCCACACGGACCTCCAGGTCGGCCAGCAGCTCGGCGTCGACACCACGCCGACGGTCTTCGTCAAGGGACCGAAGGGCACTATCCAGTGGGACAAGGGATCGGACGTCCTGCCCGCCACGAACACGGCGCTGAGCCAGCTCAAGTCGCTGATCAAACAGGTCAGCTGAGAAGCGCCGCGTAGAGCGCCGCGGTCTGCGCGGCGACGCTCTCCCAGGAGGCGGCGCCGGCGGCAAGAGCGCTGGCGCCGGCCGCGAGGCGCTGACGCTCGCTGGCGTCAGCGAGCAGCGACGCTAGCGCGTCGTGGAGCGCCGGTGCTTCACCGGGCGCCACGAGGCGCGCGGCGCCGGCCTGCGCCAGCTCACGAAAGCCGCCGGTGTCGCTGACCAGCAGCGGCGACCCAAACGCCAGCGCGGTGGCGAGGACCCCGGACTGCTCGATCTCGCGGTAGGGCAGCACGACGAGGTCGGCGCGGCGAAAGCACGCCGCGAGCTCGAGGTCGCTGACGTAGCGCGGAACCCAACGGACGCTTGCGGCGGCGCCCGTGCGGAGCTTTGAGATGTCGAAGCGTGGACGGCCGACGACCCATAGCTCGGCGCTGTCGATGCCGTCCCAGGCCTCGAGCAGGACGTCGAGGCCCTTGTAGGGGCGGATCAGCCCGAAGTAGAGGACGACAGGCTTCGCCGTCGCGGCCAGCTCCGCCGGGAGCACGGCGTCCGCCAGCGCCGCCAGGTGCGCGAAGGCGCCGTGCGCGATCACGTGCACGCGCTCCGGGTCGAGGTCCGCCTCCTCGATCAGGCGCGCGCGCCCGGCCTGCGAATGGGCGATCACAGCGTCGAATTCGCGCAGCAGCGCCGCCTGCGCTGCGCGGGAGCCGGCGATCGGCTCGCGCGGGAGGACGT
>DATAJI010000263.1:0-4836 GCA_036262195.1 Solirubrobacteraceae bacterium | reverse complement strand
AGGCAAGAGTACCGAGGTCGCGGAGAAGCTCGAGCACATCAAGCACGGCGTCCCGCTGTCGCCGATCCTGCTCATCTGCCTGCTCGACGATGTCATCCTCCAGATCGCCGACGGCTATCACCGCACCTGCGCCGCCTACCTGACCGACGAGGACACGCTCGTGCCGGGTCTGCTGCTCTTCGCGGGCTCGACGATCGACCGCTGATCGTTCAGGCGGGCGTGCCAGCCAAGGCGCGCAGCGAGCGCAAGCCGCGTTAGGCGACCTCTGAGAACAGCGATGCGTCCTTGTCGAGCGTCGCCCGGAGTGTGCGCCGCAGCTGTCCGTGGATCTGGCAGACGCGGCTCTCGGAGACGCCGAGCACCTCACCTACCTCGCGCAGCGTGAGGTTCTCGACGTAGAGCAGAATGGCGACGCGTCGCTCGCGCTCGGGCAGGCGCTGGAAGGCTTGGCGGAAGCGCTGCTTTGCCTCGCCGAGAGCGCTTGAGTACACGGGATCAGCTTCACGGTCGCTGCTCGCGAGCAGGTCGATGCGCTCGAGTGTGCCGTCCTCGCTGCCGAGGACGAGAGCGTTCAGCGAGCCGACGTCAGCTACGGCGATGTCATCGAGCTGTGAGCGCAGCTGCTCGGGCGTCAGGCCGACCATATCGGCGAGCTCGTCGCGCGTCGGGCGTCTACCGTGCAAGCCGATGAAGCGATCGCGGGCCTGAGTGATGTCGCGCTCGCGCCGGCGCAGCGACCTAGGCGCCCAATCGTGGCGTCGCAGCTCGTCCAGGACGGCGCCGTGAATCCGGGTCCAGGCGAACTGCTCGAGCGACGCGCCCTTGCTGGGGTCGTAGCGCTCGATCGAGCGAATCAGGGCCTCTAGTCCGCAGGAGACGAAGTCCTCGACGTCGCAGCGCCCTGGGATCTCGCGGATCTTCTTGTAGACGATGTACTTGACCATCGGCGCGAACGTGAGCACGAGACGGTCACGCAGCTTGCGGTCGCCGCTCTGGCGATACTCGGTCCACAAGGCGAGCGCCTCTTCAGCTGAGATGCGATGCCCCTCACGCGCGCTCATTGCCACTCCTTCCGATGGACCAGATCGCGGATTTGCCCGCGGCACTGGCGGCGTATCGGCGTTTCGTCCAGGCGGCTAAAGCCTGCAATGCCCGGTGCATTTGCACGCCGCAGGAGCGGCGAATCGGCCAACGCGCCGGCGCCCTGAGGCGCACCAGTCGAATGGCCAGCTCAGCTCAAGGCGCGAGGAGATGCGTTCGATTACCTCAGGGACGGCGGGCGACTGACCACCCAAGGTGAATCCCGTCACGGTGCCGCTCGCTCGCACCGCGGCGGGCGCGCAAATAGCAAGGTAAGGAAACGCCCGTGATCGCTAACATCGACGGAGTCGCGTCGCCGCCGCCGGAGCTCGCAGCCCACGTCGACGCAGCTGCGTCAGCGTTCGACTCACTCGAGGCTCGCGGCGAGCGGGTGGCGTTCGAGGAAGCGACCGACGGACGGTTGCAGATTCACCTGCGAGACGACGATGAGAATGACCTCGGAGTACTCAGTTGCGTCGAGCTGTTCGATCTCATTGATCAAGAGGGCGGCGTCGCGACGTCGACCCTCGACTCCACGGTCGCCGGCGACTGGCCTGTAGATGAGCGGAGCGCCGACTGACATGAGCGGCGAGTGGACATCGCCAACCGAGCACGTGCTACCGCCGCTGACCGGTGCGTTCGGGCGGCTGCTGCGCGGGCCAGGACGCGACATCGCGGTCGAGGTCGCCGGGCAGGCGGCCGGTGAGCTGACCCTCGCGGTCCTCGCCGTCACGGCATCCTTCAACTTCCCAGCGGTCGAGGAGCTGGTGCTCGAATGCAGCTCGCCGCGGGGCATAACGCGGCTTGCCGGGGAGGTCGCAGCCGGCGAGGACAACCGGCTGCGGTTCATCGTCCACGACGTGATCGAGGTGGAGCAGCGCCGACGCTTCGTTCGCGTCCGCGTATCGCGTCCGGTGCGCGTCGCCCGCGAGGCGGACGGCGCCGTGAGCCACACTTTCGCGTTGGACCTGAGCGGCGGAGGGCTCCTTCTGTCCGGCCCCGATCAGCTCCGCCCGGGTGAGCACGTGAGCTTTCGACTGCGCCTTGAAGCTGGTGAGCAGCCGATCGAGGGTTACGCGCGTGTCGTGCGGCTCGTCGGCTCCGGGCACCCGGCGGTCACGTTCTACTCGATCAAGCCGGCCGACCGCGAACGCCTCGTCCATTTCATTTTCGACTGCGAGCGGCGTGCTCGCGCGCTCGTTCGCGAGGATCCGCAGCGGCCCGTAGATCCTGGCGCGCATGAGCCCGGAGGCGCCCGCTGAGCGACGCCGGCAGGCGACACGGGGGAGGCGCCAGCCGCAAAAGTGTCCAGGATGGCCTGGACACACCTAAAGGGCGGCCCGAGCGCGACGATAACCGCCGATGCTGATGCGAACAAGGGCCGACGCCAAGCGGAGCATCCCGACGCTTCCGCGCCGCTCTCAGCGCAACCTCATTCGGCTGGCGCCCACCGCGTAACCCACCAAGCTCTCACCCCGGCGTGATCGCCGGGAAGAGAAAAAACACCCCGCGGACTGCCCCCCCGTCGCGGGGCCACATACCCCGATCCATCGAGGGACCGGACAAGAGACGCGCGGCCCTCGGGCCGCGCGTCTCGCTTTGACCGACGTAGAGCGGCCCGCACCACGCGGCCAGCGCGCGCGCATGTTAAGAACGCGCCCGTGGGCTAGCTGACGTCGGTCGCTTTGACTATCTTCTCGGGCGCAAAGTCGGTTAGTCCGCTACCTGGAGAGCGAGAGGAGCCTGATGGCAGTCGTCGCTGAGCCGGTCCACGCTCCACCAGCAGCGACGGCTGCGCCGCGGCGCGCGATCCAGATCGTTCCGCTCCAAGGGCTGCCGGTGGTTGCGCTGGTACTCGTCGGGATGGTCGTAGCGATCGCTACCAACAGTCCTTGGGCGCTCGACTTCTACCACGTCGTCGGCGGCGGGCTGTGGACCGCGATCGACCTCTTCTTCGGTCTCGTGCTCGGTCCGATCATGGGCACCCTGTCGATCCCTGCGCGGGTCGAGCTCGCGTCAAGGCTGATGCCGAAGATGCTGCTGATAATGCCGACGCTCGTCACGATGACGCTCGGTGCCGGCTTCCAGCTCGCGCGCAGCCTCGGCAACCTCGCCGCCAACTCGCCGACTCACAGTTGGCTCGTCGCTTCCTACATCGTCGTCGGTGTCATGGCGACGATCGCGCTCGGCCTGCTCGAGCCGGCCAACATCGCCGTGCTCTTCGAGCTGCGCAAGGCGCAGCCGAACGGACCGCGGATCGAACGGCTGATGAAGGTCTTCATCTACACCGCCGGAATCACCGGACTGATGCAAATAGCGACGCTTGTGATCATGACCCACCTCGCCGCGGGCTGACGCATGGAAGCGCACCACGCTCAACCTCAGGTCGTGCCCGCCGAGCGGGAGCTCCCGCCAGTGCAGCAGATCGCGATCGCCGTCCTTGTCCTGATCGTGATCGGCGGCATCTACACAGCCGCGCACCTCCCACGCCACGTTCCGCAGGGACCAACGATCGGCCTGCTGATCGCTGCGGTGCTGCTGCTGGCCGCCAACGCGGTCCTGCTCTCACGCGTCGAGCACTTCAACTGGCGGGTCTTCCGCCAGGTTGCCGGTTGGGTGCTAGTCGCCTATGCGGTGATCGCGGGAATGCTCGAGTACGTCTTCGTCTACGACCACACGCGAGGGACGCAGCTGGTGATCCTGACTCTGATGCTGGCCGTGTTCATGGTCAACATCCCGTTGCTGCTCGGCTTCAGCGTCGCACGCTTCCAGGCCCCGGACAGCTCGAGCTAGAGGTACTCGGCTCGGGCGGTAGTGCCCGCGGCGCCCGCGCGAGATGCGCGTTGTGCCGACCTTGGAGCGGCGGGCGTGGCTGCTCAAGCTTCGATCTGGGCAGCCGAGTAATTGGCCATGGACGAGGTCGCCGTTGGACCGCCGGAATCAGCGCGGCCGACGCGTCGCTTCGCGCTGTCGCGCCACCTGGGAATCCGCGGCCGCCTGGTTGCGCTCGTCGCTGTGGTCGCGGCGACGGCGGTTGCTTGCGTTGGCGTCGCCGTGGCCGGCATGCTGACGACCCGCGCCAAGGCCGAGTCATCCTACGCCGCCTTCAAGGCTTCGCAGGTCGAGAGCAGCGCATTCGAGGGCTGGATCACCGACAACGCGCGGTCGACCGACGCGGTGGGCGCGCAATCGCTCCACGATCCGCAGGTGGCGTCCACTGACTGGCAGCAGATCCAGCAGGGCTACCGGCAGGCACTGAACGGCGTCGACTGGCTCGTCAAGGGCTCGCCGACCTCCGCCGTCCGCCTGCAGGCGGAGCGCACGCGGGTCGCTCTCGTCCGCTACGACGCGTACACGCGCAGATTTCACCGGGTCATGCTGGCCGGCTTGATGGCCCGCGCGACGTGGATCGTGACGACCGGAAGTACGACCAGCGCGGACACGGTCCGGTCGAATTTCCTCGCGATGGGCAGGGCTCTTGCACGCGAAGCGGGAGCGCTCGCAGCCGGTATCGGCCACGGCGTCAGTCGGGCGCTCTTGTGGGTGGTCGCGGTCGGGCTCCTGGCGCTGCTGTGCGCGGTCCTCTTCACCGGCGCTTTGATGCGGTCGATCACGCGACCGCTCGCACGCATCGCGCGCGGCGCTGAGACGCTCGGCGACGGTTACGTCGATGTCGACATCCTCGACATCGAGAGCCGCGATGAGATCGGCCAGATGGCGCGCGCCTTCAGCGGGCTGATCGACCGTCGGCAGGAG
>DATAJI010000262.1:0-1913 GCA_036262195.1 Solirubrobacteraceae bacterium | reverse complement strand
GTTCGGACAGAGCGCGCTGCACGCCGACGGCCTCGCCGGCATCTTTCTCGCGCTGACCGGCGTTGTCGGCGCCGCGGTTTCGCTGACCTACGCCGAGCTGCCGCCCGGGAGGTGGCAGACCGGGCTGGGCGCCACGCTGCTGCTGTCGGTCGCGGTCGCGATCGGCACGGACAACGCGTTCCTTTTCTTCCTGGCTTGGGAGGCGATCACCGTCTGCGTGTACCTGATCGCGAGTGGTGGTCGCGATCGCGACGATCTGATCGCCGGCTACCTCACGGGCGGGCTCGCGAAGCTCGGCGGCGCTGCGCTGCTCGCCGCGTTCGCACTGCTCTACGCGCACACCCACAGCTTCTCGCTTGAGGTGTGGGCGCACGCCTCCCTGTCCGCCGGGACGAAGAGCGTGCTGTTCGCGCTGTTCCTCGCCTGCTTCGCCACGAAGGTCGGCGTGCTGCCGCTACAGGGCGGCCTGCCCGCCGGCTACGGCGCAGCGCCACGGCTCGGTGCCGCGTCGCTGTCGGTTGCGTTGTGCGCGGGCTTCTACGGGTTGTGGCGCTTCGAGTTCCAGATCCTCGGACCACTGCCGGTCTGGTGTGGCGACACGTTGCTGATCCTCGGTGGCATAACCGCGCTTACCGGGATCGCGTACGCGCTGACGCAGAACAACCTCCGGCGCTTCCTCGGCTACTCGACGGTCGAGCACGCCGGCGTCGTGCTTGTTGGGCTTGGTGTCGCGCTGCTCGGCCAGGCCGCGCACATGCCGGTCCTTGCCGCCGCGGGCCTCCTCGCCGCGACGCTTCACGTCTGGGCCCATAACCTCTCGAAGACGCTCGCACTGCTCAGCATCGACCGCGTCGAGCAGACGACCGGGCAGCGCACGCTCGACCCGCTCGGCGGCCTCTCGCGCGGCCTCCCGGTGAGCGCTCTCGCGCTTGGCGTCTCTTCGCTCACGCTCGCAGCGATCCCGCCACTCGGCGGGTTCGTCAGTGAGTGGTTCACCTTCGAAGCGCTGCTCCAGGGCTTCCGGATGCCGACGCTGCTCTCACGCCTGCTCTGCGCGCTCGCCGCCGCGGCGCTCGCGCTGACCGCGGGCCTCGGGCTGCTGGCGTTCGCCAAGTACTACAGCTTTACGTTCCTCGGCGCGGCGCGCACGAAGACGCAGCAGTTGCGTGAACCGTCACGCTGGCCGGTCGGACTGGTCAGCCTCGGCGTGGTGACCTTGTTCCTCGGGACAGTCGCGCCGTGGGAGATCCACGCGCTCGGATCGGGCTTGCAACCGCTCCTCGGCTTCAACGCCGCGACGTCGACGATCAGCCACCCGCTGATCCTCGGCCCCGTCTTCAGCGGGTTCTCCGTGCTCGACCCGACCTACCTGAGCTACGTCCTGCCGATCTACGTGCTGCTCGCGTTCCTGGTCGTGCGCGCTACCCGCGGGCGTAGCGTGCGACGCCAGCCCGTGCGCCGGGCGCCGGTCTGGGTGACCGGCAGTGGCGCCGACCTCGCGGCCGTGCAGTACCGGCCGTCGGCTTACTCGAACCCGATGCGCGTGATCCTGCGCAGTCCAATCGGCTACCGCTCGCGGCTCATCGTGACCGAGAAGACCAACGCCGAGGATGAGCTGACGCTCGACACTCGCGTCGTGCTTGCCGTCGACCGGTTCCTCTACACGCCCGCAACCGAGCTCGCCCTTGCCATTTCGAAGCGCGTTCGCGCGTTCCAGTCCGGCAGCCTGTCCGCATACCTGCTCTACCTCCTGATAGCCCTGATCCTGGCCCTGTCCCTCGTCCCCGTCCTCCGCTGATGTTCCAACGAATCCTGATCGCCTGGGACGGCTCGCCGCTCGCACAACGCGCCCTCGATGTCGCGATCGACGTCGCGCGCCGGTACGACGCCGAGCTGGTCGCCATCTCGATCGC
>DATAJI010000261.1:0-3562 GCA_036262195.1 Solirubrobacteraceae bacterium | reverse complement strand
TGCCACGACCGATTCGGTGCCGCTGTTGGCCGTCACTATCGCCTCGATCCGGGCGGGCGAGCGCTGCACGAGCTGCTCTGCGAGCACACCCGGTAGCGCTGTGACGCCGAGCTGGGGGAGGCTGGCGGTCTGTGCGTCGAGTGTCTCGCGGAGCGCTTTCACGACGGTCGGATGGCTGCGCCCCACGGCGAACATGCCGTAGCCGCAGAGCAGGTCGAGATAGCGCTCGCCGGCAGCGTCGATCAGGTGCGCGCCATCACCGTGGCGCCAATCGCGATCGAAGCCGAGCGTGCGCACGATCCGACCGAGCTGACGATTTAGATAGCGGTCGTTGAGGCTGAGCGCCTCGTCCGAGCGCAGCTCGAGGATCTCACTGATCGGCGGCGGCGTGTCAGGCATCCAACGACAGCCTATTCCGCACTTGTTGGCGCGCTAGTTGTGGTGCTACACTTACTTCCACTTCGTAAGCAGATATGGAGTTGATACGTATGACGCAGCTACGCCTGGTTCCACTCGATGACATGGTCGTTTTCCCCGGTATGAGCATCACGCTCGCTACCGCGGTTGGCAAGGATGAGAGCGTCGTGCTCGTGCCGCGCCACGAGCAGGACTTCGCCGAGATCGGCGTCGTCGCGACCGTTACCGAGCGCGTCAAGCTCCCTGGTGGGGGCACGGCAGTCACCGTCGATGCCGAGCACCGGGCACTGGTCGGCGCGGCTCAGACCGGCGCCGATGGAGACCTCTTCGTCGAGGTCGATGAGCGTCCCGACGACGTTCCGACCGACGGACGGACCCGCGAACTGCAGCGCGAATACCGCGCGGTTGTCGAGGAGATCCTCGAGCTGCGCGGCGCAGACCACCGGATTGCAGAGTGGCTGCGCGCGATCAGCGAGCCGGGTGCGCTTGCTGACTCCTGCGGCTACAGCCCCGACCTCGATTACGAGAGCCGGCTCTCGCTGCTACGCACGCTCGACGTGAAGGAGCGGCTCGAGCTGGCCGTCTCCCTTCAGCGCGAGCGTCTTGCCGAACTGCAGATCCGCAAGCGGATCCGCGACGACGTACAAGAGGGCGCCGACAAGCAGCAACGCGATTACTTCCTGCGCAAGCAGATGGAGTCGATCCGTAAGGAGCTGGGCGAGGACGACGGTTCGGTCGCTGACGAGTACCGCAAGAAGATCGAGGCCGCCGACATGCCCGAGCCGGTCCAGGAGCAGGCGCTCAAGGAGCTGGCGCGACTCGAGCGGATGGGCGACCAGTCAGGCGAGTCGAGCATGATTCGCAGCTACCTCGACTGGCTGACCGCTGTCCCGTGGGGCAAGCGCTCCGAGGAAAAGCTCGATCCGGTCGCCGCGCGTGAGGTGCTCGACGCCGATCACGCGGGCCTAGAAGACGTGAAGGACCGCATCACGGAGTACCTGGCGGTGCGCAAGCTGCGCCAGGAGCGCGGCATCGAAGCAGACCCTCGCTCCGGCGCGATCCTGACGCTGATCGGACCGCCCGGCACGGGCAAAACGTCGATCGGCGAATCGATCGCCCGTGCGACCGGGCGCAAGTTCGTGCGGATGTCGCTTGGCGGCGTGCGCGACGAGGCTGAGATCCGCGGTCACCGGCGGACCTACATCGGTGCGCTACCCGGACGCCTCGTGCGGGCGCTGAGAGACGCCGGAACGATGAACCCGGTGATCCTGCTAGATGAGGTCGACAAGGTGGGGGCCGACTGGCGTGGCGACCCGAGTGCTGCGCTGCTCGAGGTGCTCGATCCGGCACAGAACCACAGCTTCCGCGACCACTATCTGGACGTCGAGCTCGACCTGAGCCAGGTTCTGTTCATCGCTACCGCAAACCAGGCCGACACGATCCCGGGCCCGCTGCTGGACCGCATGGAGGTAATCACCTTCGACGGCTACACGAGCGCCGAGAAGCTCGCGATCGCCAAGGGCTACCTGCTGCCGCGTCAGCTCGAGCGCAACGGCCTGCGTGAGGGAGAGGTGACGGTTACTGACGAGCTGCTCGCGCTGATCATCTCGGAGTACACGCGCGAGGCCGGTGTTCGCAACCTCGAGCGCGAGCTGGGCAAGGTGCTGCGCAAGACCGCTACAGGCGTCGCGTCGCGCAAGCGCGAGGCTCCGGTCACGATCGATCTCGACGCGATCCGCGACGCCCTCGGCCGGCAGCGCTTCTTCCAGGAGTCGGCCGCTCGCACGGCGGTGCCAGGCGTGGCCACCGGACTTGCGGTGACAGGCGCCGGCGGCGACGTGCTGTTCGTCGAGGCGACAACGATGAAGGCACAGACCCAGAACGACGGTCTCGAGCTGACCGGTCAGCTCGGTGACGTGATGAAGGAGTCGGCGCGGATCGCGCTGTCCTACGTCCGCGCCCACGCCGCCGAGCTGGGGATTCCCGAAGACTCCTTCGATGGCCGACTGGTGCACATCCACGTGCCGGCAGGCGCGACGCCGAAGGACGGTCCGAGTGCCGGCGTGACGATGCTCACGGCGCTGGTCTCGCTGCTGACCGGCCGACCGGTGAAGCACACCGTCGGGATGACGGGGGAGATCACGCTCCAGGGCCGCGTGCTGCCGATCGGTGGGCTCAAGCAGAAGGCGCTAGCCGCACACGCCGCCGGGCTGACCGACGTGGTACTGCCCGAGCGCAACCGCGGCGACCTCGACAAGATCCCCGAGGAGATTCGCGAGCAGATGCACTTCCACCCGGTCATGACCGTCCAAGAAGTGCTCGAGCTGGCGCTTGAGCCGGCCCGCGACGTATCGCTGTCCCAGGGCTGATCACGTCGCGATGGCACGTTGCCGTGTAGGTGAACCGGTGTCCGAGGACGTCCGTCGCGTGACGGGCCTCCTCGAGCGCCGCTGGCTCCTCTCGATCGTCTGCGCAGCCTGCGGCGGCGAAGTTCGCTTCAACGCGTTCATCGAGACCGTCCCGGGCATCTCGCCGCGAATGCTCGCCGAGCGGCTACGCGATCTTGAGCGGGCAGGCTTGATCGAGCGCCGCGTGCTCCCGCAAGCCAGCCCACCGTCGGTCGAATACCACCTGACCAGTCGCGGTCGCGCGCTCGAGCCACTGGTCGACGCGCTGCGGCTCTATGCGGCGGCTGACGCGGAGGACGTCAGTCGCTCTCCCGCGCCAGCGACGGCTCCTCGCTGACCTCGAGCACGCCGAGGAGCTCACCCACACGGCAAACGAGCAGGCGCTCCTCGTCGACCTCCACCCAGACGCCGGCGGAGAACGGGAACACGACGTGGTCGCCGGGCCGGACGGGCATCTCAACGCCGGCCTGGCCCCACCAGTCGCGGCCGCTCCCGACTGCAAGCACGATCCCGTGCTGCGGTGGCGGCTCGTGCGACCCGGGCGGTACGACGAGCCCCGACTGACGGATCCGATCTGGCTCGAGCTCCTTGATGACGACGCGGTCGAAGAGGGGCCGCAACTGCTGGCGCATCGGCGAAGGTTAGACCCGACCGCTGCCGCGCGCCGCCAGCGGAGTCGGCGCCGGCCGCAGCGAAACCGCTAGCGTGCCCCGCGAGGGAGACGCAGATGCCACCGC
>DATAJI010000260.1:0-2243 GCA_036262195.1 Solirubrobacteraceae bacterium | reverse complement strand
CAAGAAGATCGCGCTGTTCGCGAGCCTGCCGCTTGAGGCGATCATCTCCGCCTACGACGTCGAGAACATCTATTCGGTGCCGCTCGGCTTCCACCAGGAGGGGGTCGACGACTTCGTCCTCGAGCACTTCGGCATTGAGGCGCCGGCCGCCGACCTCGACGGCTGGAGCGAGCTGATCGACAAGGCGACGGCGGCGACGGAGACAGTCAAGATCGCGATCGTCGGCAAGTACGTCGAGCTCGAAGACGCCTACCTTTCGGTCGCTGAGGCACTGCGCCACGCCGGCTTCCTGCACGGCTCGCGGATCAAGATCGACTGGGTCGACTCGGAGACGCTTGTCGACGAGTCCGGCGCTGCGGCGGTCGAGCGCCTCGCTGACAGCGACGGCATCCTGATCCCGGGTGGTTTCGGCAGCCGCGGCTTCGAGGGCAAGATCGCCGCGGCTCGCTTTGCGCGTGAGGCCGGCGTCCCGTATCTGGGGATCTGTTTCGGGATGCACGTCGCGGTCTGCGAGTTCGCACGCGGGGTCGCGGGGATGGACGGCGCGAACTCGACCGAGTGCGATCCCGAGACCCCGTTCCCGGTGATCGATCTGCTGCCTGAGCAGAAGGAGATCGCCGACCTCGGCGGCACCATGCGCCTCGGCGCCGACCCGATCAAGCTGAACCAGGACACGCGCGCACGCGAGATCTACGGCGAGGCTGTCGCCTACGAGCGCCACCGCCACCGCTACGAGGTCAACAACATGCTGCGCAAGCGGATTGAGTCGGCGGGGCTGACGATGTCCGGGACCTCGCCCGACGGCCGGCTCGTCGAGGTCGTCGAGATCACAGACCATCCGTTCTATGTCGCCTCGCAGTACCACCCCGAGTTCAAGTCGCGGCCCGATCGCCCGGCGCCGCTGTTCCGCGAGTTCGTCTACGCCGCACTCGCCCGTGCGCGCGCAGTAGACCGTCCGGGCGGCGGCGAGGCGCCAAGCAGCACGCAGTGACGGCGGCGAGTGAGGTCGAGCGCCGCCGGCTCGGCGAGTGCTTCGCCGCGCTGTGCCGCGTATACAGCCCCTCGCGCGCCGAGCGCGCTTGCGCCGAGCTTGTCCGCGGCGAGCTGGCGGGACTCGGCGTCGAGGTCAGCGAGGACAAGGCTGCGCGCGCGATCGGCGGCGACTGCGGCAACCTGCTGGCGCGGCTCCCCGGTAGTGGACCGGGATCGCTGCTGTTCTGCGCCCACATGGACACGGTTCCGGCGGCGGCGCCGATCCAGCCGGTCCTACGCGACGGAGGCTGGGAGAACGAGAACGATGCGATCCTCGGCGCCGACAACAAGACGGCGGTCGCAGTCCTGCTCGCGCTCGCGCGCCGACTCGTCGCCGAGCCGGCAGAGTCGACCGTCGAGCTGCTCTTCACCGTCGGCGAGGAGGTCGGTCTGCTCGGCGCCAAGGAATTCGAAACGGGGGTCCTGCGCAGTCACATCGGCTACACGCTCGATGCGTCGATGCCGATCGGCGCCATCGTCATCGCCTCGCCGACCTACTACCGTGTCGGCGCCGAGCTGCGCGGCGTCGCGTCGCACGCGGGTGTCAGTCCCGAGCTCGGACGTAGCGCGATCCTTGCCGCCGCGCGGGGGATCGCGCGGATGCAGCTCGGTCGCATTGACCGCGAAACGACCGCGAACATCGGGACGATCGAGGGCGGCAGCGCGGCGAACGTCGTGCCCGACCGCTGCCGGATCCTCGGCGAGGCGCGTAGCGTCGACGGCGACAGGGCCCAGGAGGTGGCGAGTGCGATGGTCGCGTGCCTCGCGGACGCCGCCAACGACCCCGAGTGCGAGTGCGATCTCGACGTGACCGTCGAGCGTGAGTGCGACGGCTACCGCATCCGCTCCACGGCGCCGGAGCTGGTGCTCGTCTCGAATGCTCTGCGCGACCTTGGCTACACGCCCGAGCTGGCCGCCAGCGGCGGCGCGAGCGACGCAAACGCTCTGCGCTCGAAGGGCTGCGCCGTGCTCAACCTCGGCAACGGCACGGAACATCCGCACGAGCCCGACGAGCGCGTCAGCGTGGAGGCGCTGGAGGGCACGCTCGACCTTGCGCTTGCGCTCGTTGATCGGGCCGGCGCGGCCGGCTAGCGGTGCTCCGGCTGCGCCGCGGCGTGGTGCGCTCGGCGGGCGCTGCTGCCGCCACACAGCAGCTCGAGGTCGAGCTCGCTGACGGCTCCCAACCGGCGATCGCGACCGTCGCGTTGGTC
>DATAJI010000259.1:0-3336 GCA_036262195.1 Solirubrobacteraceae bacterium | reverse complement strand
ACCGCCAGCAGCCAGTAGCTACCGGTCGCGAGCGCCACCACCGATAGCCCGCAGACGGTTCCGGCCACGACCCGAGCCGCCTTCTCGTTGACGGGGTTCGGGAACGCGAAGAGGGCATTCACACAACTATTCTACAAACCTCACCGATTCAGTTAGGTATGCCGGTCGCCACCAGCTGTCCGGAAAATCCGGACAGACCGCTCGTGGAGGCGCGAGCCGACGATCTAGGCTGGGTTGCAATGCTCGAGAAGACGCCCTCGCGGACCGTCGTCATCGATATGGGCTCGAACTCGTTTCGGCTTGTCGCCTACGACTACGTGGAGGATCGCTGGTGGCGTCGCAGCGACGAGATCTATGACGGCGTGCGGATCGGCGCCGGTCTGCTCGCGCGCGGCATTCTCGCCGAGGACCGGGTCGAGCGCGCGCTCGAGGTGATGGAGGTCTACGCCCACTTCTGCGCTGCCAGCGGCATACCGACAGATCAGGTCAGCGCCGTGGCCACAAGCGCGATTCGCGACGCGGCGAATGGTGGCGAGTTCGTCGCGCGGGTGAAGCACGGTACGGGAATCCCGGTACGCGTGCTGAGTCCCGACGAGGAGGCCTACTACGCTTATCTCGCCGCGGTCAACTCGACCACGCTCGAGGACGGAGCCGTGCTCGATCTTGGCGGCGGCAGCTTGCAGCTCGTCCACGTCGCCAAGCGGCGGGCGCTTGCGACCGAGTCATGGCCGCTCGGCACGGTGCGGATGACCGAGCGATTCTTCGGCGATGAGCGCTCGACGAGCAAGCAGTGTGCGGCGCTGCGCTCCCATGTCCTTGCTGAGCTCGCCGGCGCGGGCTGGCTGGCAGGTAGTGGCGGCTCGATCGTCGGTATGGGCGGGACCGTGCGCAATCTTGCCGCCGCGGCCGCGACGGTTGCGGAGCGTGCGGGCCTCGGCGTCCAGGGGTTCGTGCTCCGCGCCGACGCGCTCGGCGAGCTGATCGACGCGCTCGCCAAGCGTTCAGAGCCCGCGCGGGCACAAATGCCCGGGATCAAGCCGGAACGCGCCGGCGTGATCCTCGCAGGGGCCGTCGTGATCGCTGCGGTGATGGAGACTGCGGGCGCCGACCACCTCGAGGTGACCGAGGCCGGGCTGCGCGAGGGGGTGTTCTTTGCTTCCTACCTGTCACGCCACGAGCCGCCGTTATTCCCAAACGTGCGTAGGGCGAGCGTCTGGAACCTGGCCACCCAGTATCAGGAGGATCTGAGCCACTGCCAGCATGTCGCGCATCTCGCCGGGCAGCTATGGCGAGCCCTGGAGTCGCTTGACGCCTTGCCGAGCAGTGATATCGATGCCAGCGAGCTTCTATGGGCCGCGGGCATGCTGCATGACATCGGCATGTCGATCGACTATGACGACCATCACCGGCACTCGCGCTACCTCGTGCTCGCCGCCGGGCTACCCGGTTTCAGCCAGCGCGAGCAGGCGCTGATCGCGCAGACGGTCCGCTACCACCGTAAGGGGACGCCCGATCTCGGCGACCTCGCGAGCCTCTGTGCTCCAGGGGACGAAGCCTTGCTCACTGCGCTCGCCGCAGTGATGGCGCTGGCCGAGCATCTCGATCGAAGCCGCGACGGGACGATCGAGGTGACCGGGTTGCATGCCCAAAACGGGATGCTGACGCTTGAACTACAGGTCTCAAGGCAAGGTGACGAGGTGCTTGCGCGTTGGGGCGCGGAGCGCCAGTCGGAGTTGTTCCGCCGCGCCTTCGGCCGCTCCCTCACCGTCGGCTGATAGCCGTCCATTAATCTGAGGAGGATGCTCGAGGACGTCTACGACCTCTATCAGCGCGGCACAGCGCTGCTCGATAGCGGCGACTATGCGGCTGCGGCGGTGCCCTTGAGGCGTGCTCGAGAACTCGAGCCGGACAAGGCTTCGATCCGCGAGGCCCTCGGCCGCGCGCTATTCCACAGCCAGCGCTACCGCGAGGCTGCCGCGGAGTTCGACGCGATCGTCCGCTCGTCGCCCACGAACGACTACGCGCACTTCTGTCTCGGTCGCGCGCTGCAGCAGCTTGGTCGGCACAAGGAGGCTTGCGGCCCGCTGGCGATTGCCGCTTGCCTGCGCCCGGAGCGCGCGGAGTACCGCGCGTACCGCGACCGCGCTCGGCAGGCCGCCGCAAGACCACAGTCCGCGTAGCGCCAGGCGGCGTCCGCCGGCGCGAGCGGCGTCGGAGAGGAGCGCAATGGTGGCCCGGCGTTGAGTTCCGTCGCGCTCGACGTGGCCGGGTCTGTGGTGCTCGGCGGCCTGGCCTGGTGGCGTGCGCGGTCGCTCCACCGTGTCGCCGGCCGTGCTCGCTGCGTGCGGCTCGTGGTCGAGCCCTACCGCAACGACCGCGCACAACCAGAAGCGCTGCTCGCGAGCCTCGCGGCGCTCCACTCCCTGCTCTCGGCTAGCCACGCCCGAGGACGAGCACTGGCGCTGGAGGTCCACCTCGACCGCCGGGCGGGCGGCGCGCCACTCGCTTGGTTTGCGCTGCGCTGTTCCGCGGGGCTCGAGCGCCACGTCGAGGCGGCGCTGCGCACCAGCTATCCGAACGTACGCCTCCGCGTCCTGCGCACTCCGCTCGACGCGCCGGCGGCAACGGTCACGATGCATCGCCATACGCCGTTGCACACGGCCCCGTCGCGTCAAGCGTCGCTCCACGATCGCGTGCCAACACACGCCGACTCGCTCTTGCGCGCGATGGCAGCCGCTGGTGCGCCGGCGACGATGGAGCTCGCTCTTCGCCCCGCGTCACGCTTCGTCGAGCAGCTGGCGGCTGCCGCCGCCGCTGGTGACCGCTCCGAGCCGCGAGCTGTCCGCGAGTACCCGGCCGCACTGTTCTGGGCGGAGCCGCGAATTCTCGCGAGCGATCCGCATCGCGCGCGGGCGATCGCGAGCGCGATGCGCTCGGCGACAGCTGCGCTGCGGCTCGTGCCTTCACGCCGGGCTCGAGTGACTCGAGCCGACGCGCTGGTTGGGATCTCGGTGCGTCGCTCGCTGCGCCGCCTCTACCGGGTCGAAGAGCTCAGCGGCCTCTGGGAGCTTCCGTCACCGGACTTCACGGCGCTCCCATGCCTGCGCCGAGCGGTGCCGCTAGCGCCTGCGCCACCGGGAATCAGCCGGTCGCGGGCGGGCCACGGGCTGCTGCGTGACGAGCACGGTGGTGTGACGATCGCGATCGATGTCCGCCGCCAGCACACTGCCGTTGTCGGGGCGGTGGAGCAAGGGAAGACCTCGTATCTCGTAGCCATCGCAAAGGATGATTTGACGCGGGCGGTCTGCGCGGTAATCGTGCTCGATCCGAAGGGAG
>DATAJI010000258.1:0-1630 GCA_036262195.1 Solirubrobacteraceae bacterium | reverse complement strand
CTCCCAGGCGTTCGAGCCGGTCGTCGAGTAGCGGACGTGGCCGATCGCCAGCTCGCCGGCGAGCGAGACGATGTCGTTGGCGTTGAGCGCCTGGCTGACGAGGCCGAGGTCGCGGCGGGTCATGATGTGGCGACCGCGGCCTCGTCAGCCAGGCGCTCAACGAGAACGACATCATCACGCTTGGCGGCGAGCTCGCGATCGGCCACGTCCGCTACTCCACCACCGGCTCGAACGCGTGGGAGAACTCGCAGCCCGTCCAGCGCGCTGCTGGCGCCGGCGGCAACCGCCGCGAGCTGGCGCTGGCGCACAACGGCAACCTGATCAACGCCGTCGAGCTGCACGCGGCGCTCCGCGCCGTGGGCGTCAGCTTCGCCTCGACGTCGGATTCCGAGATCATCGCGGCGCTGATCGCCTCGCACCCGGCGGAGCGGGTCGAGGACGCGGCGGTGGCCGTGATGCCGCAGCTTCACGGCGCCTTCTCGACGGTGCTGATGACGAAGGACCGGGTGCTCGCGATGCGCGATCCCGCGGGCCTGCGGCCGCTCTCGATTGGGCTGCTCGCGCCACTCGTCGACGGCGACCCGCCGCGCTACTGCGTCGCCAGCGAGACCTGTGCCTTCGACATCATCGGCGCCGAGTACGTCCGTGACGTGCGACCCGGCGAAGTCGTCTCGCTCGGCGAGCAAGGCCTGACCTCGCTGCAGGCGGTTGAGAGTGAGCGCGAGGCGTTCTGCGTCTTCGAGTACATCTACTTCGCCCGCCCGGACTCGCGCTTCAACGGCACGGCCCTCCAGGTCGTGCGCGGGCGGATGGGCGAGATCCTTGCGCGCGAGTCGCCGGTTGACGCCGACCTCGTGATCCCCGTTCCCGACTCCGGCAATGCCGCCGCGCGCGGCTACGCCCGAGCCAGCGCGCTGCCCCAGGACGACGGCTTCGTTAAGAACCGCTACATCCAGCGGACGTTCATCCAGCCCGGTCAGGAGCTTCGCAAGCACGGCCTGCGGATGAAGTTCAACCCCTTGCCGGAGGTCGTCGCCGGCAAGCGGCTCGTCGTCGTCGACGACTCGATCGTCCGCGGCAACACGACCGCCCAGATCGTCGGCATGCTGCGCGACGCCGGCGCCGCCGAGGTTCACCTGCGGATCTCGGCGCCACCGATCAAGCATCCCTGCCACTACGGCATCGACATGTCGACGCGCGAGGAGATGATCGCGCACGAGCGCACCGTGCCCGAGATCGCCGCCGAGCTCGGCGCCGACTCGCTCGCCTACCTCTCGCTCGCCGGCGTCTACGAGGCGATCGACGCTCCGCGCTCACGTCACTGCGACGCCTGCTTCAGCGGCGACTACCCGCTTTCCGGCACTGAGGGCGCGAACGGCAAGTACGCTCTCGAGCTGCCGATGGCTGCGCTCGACAGCCTCGCGGGCGCGCTCGCCGACTGAGCCGCGAGACGCAGCCGCCCCCGCCGCTAGCATCGCCCGGCGATGAGTGACCTGCACGCCGCGCTGCACGAGCATTTCGGCTACGCCGACTTTCGGCCTGGCCAGGAGGAGGTCGTGCGCGCCGCGCTCGACGGTCGCGACGTGCTCGTCGTGATGCCGACCGGGGCCGGCAAGTCGCTCTGCTACCA
>DATAJI010000257.1:0-9265 GCA_036262195.1 Solirubrobacteraceae bacterium | reverse complement strand
GTTGCTGCTGTCGAGCCCGCCGAGCAACGTAAAAGCGGTCTTGCCGGGGATCGGCGCAGCCGCGCTGGCAAGGATCGGCGCCCGCAGCGCGGCCGCGGGCTTGTAGCTGAGCGGCGCCGCGCTCACTGGTAGCGTGACGACGCCTGTGATTACGCGCCTTGGTGGTGCTCCACCACCGGCGGAAGCGATGATTATGATCAGCAGCAGCAGGACGAGCACGACCGACACGGCGAACGTGCGCCGACGCCGCCTGTAGACCGCGGCCTGGTTCCACATATGTAGCCGCTCAGTGTCCCTGATCCTCCGGCGGAGCGGCGCGTTGAATGCTCACTTGCGCGCCGCCGCATCTCATGCGAACATCTGTTCGTATGATCGCCTGCGTCCTGATCCCCCGTTTCGAGCTGACGGTGGCCGCGGGTGGACCAGCGGCGCTCGCCGGACGGGCACTGGCGATCGCCCCCGGGAACCGGCGCGGCGGGGCGGGGCCGATCGGCGAGACTTCGGGAGCCGCCGAGGCATTTGGCGTGCGTTACGGCATGCAGCTCGGTGAAGCGCTCGCACGCTGCCCCACGCTCGAGCTCGTGAGCGCCGATCCCCTTGCTGTCAGGGACGACTGGGAGAAGACGCTGCGAGCGCTCGAGCAGATCGGCGCCGCGGTCGAATCCGAACGCCCCGGGCTCGCCTTCTTTGCACTCGACGGGCTGCGCGGAATCCACGGCGGCTCGGCTGAGCTCGTGCTCGCCGCGGCCAGGCGCGCGCTCGATCGCCCGGCACGGATCGCGGCCGCACAAGGCCGCTTCTGCGCCCATATAGCCGCACTCCTCACACGGCCGCGCCGCACGATGATCGTGCGCGGCAGCGCTCGTGAGTACCTCGCGCCACAACCGGTCGCACTGCTGCGCAACCGCGCACAGACCGAAGCGCTGGTCACGACGCTCGAGCGGCTCGGGATCACGACGCTCGGCGAGCTCGCGTCGATCGGTCGCGCCGCGCTCGCGGATCGCTTTGGGCGCCCCGGCGTCGAGGCCCACAGGCTCGCCTGCGGCGAGGACGACCAGCCATGCCCGCGGACTTCCGAGGAGCCTCTGGAGGAATCATTCGAGCTGCCCGAGGCCGCCAGCGGGCAGACGCTCGAGCACGCGCTCGGCGTGCTGATCGATCGGCTGCTCGCCCAACCCGAGCGGCAAGGACGCACGCTGCGCGCGGCGACGCTCAGCGCCCGATTGGTCGACGGCGGCAGCTGGCGCAGTGCCGTCACCTTCCGTGAGGCCCTCGCCGAAGCGCAGCGGATGCGCCTCGCGCTCGCGCCCCGACTCGCGCTGTTGCCCGCTCCTGCAGTGACGCTTGTGCTCACCGCCGAGCGCTTCGGAGCGGCCTGCGGCGATCAGCACGCCCTCTTCGCGGACCACGCAGACCAGCGCCGCCGGGCCCGGCTGCGCGAGGCGATCCACCAGATGCGCGTCGCCGCGGGAGCCGACGCCGCCCTGCGGGTCTGCTGGGCCGAGCTGTCATCGCGCGTCCCTGAGCGGCGCGCGATGCTCACCCCGTTCGACTCGTGACAAGGCAGGCAGGAGGCCCGCGGCGCCTGGCGATGGCGCGCACTACACGCGTGCGCGCCACGGATGACGGGACGCCGCTGACGGTCGACGGCCAGCCTGTCGCCCATGTACGGGAGTCCTGGCTCGTCGAGGACCGCTGGTGGACCAAGCAGCCCCTGCGCCGCCGCTACTGGGAGCTTGTCAGCGAAGCGGGCCGCGACATCGTCGTCTATCACGATCTCGCCAGCGGACGCTGGCTGCGTCAGCGTTGAGCACGCCCGGCCGTGTACACAGAGCTGCACTGCCACTCCGCCTACTCCTTCCTCGACGGCGCCTCGTTGCCCGAGGAGCTCGCCGCGACCGCGCTCGAACTTGGCTACGAGTCGCTGGCGCTGACCGACCACGACGGCGTCTGGGGCTCGATGGAGTTCGCCCAAGCCGCCCGGGGGCTCGGCCTGCGCGCGCTTCACGGTGCCGAGCTGAGCCTCGACGACGGCCGCCACCTGACGCTGCTGGTCGCCAACGCGCGTGGCTGGCAAAGCCTCTGTCGCCTGCTGACGATCGCCCACGCGGAGACGCGCGAGCGCCGGCGCGACCCGGCCCCCCCATCCGTCTCACTCGAAACCGTCTGCGCCCACGCCGAAGGTCTCGTCTGCCTCAGCGGCTGCGCCGAGCGCGGCGTGCACGACATCGCCGGCCTACGCCTGCTGCTCGAGGCATTTGGCGGCGAGCGCCTGCGCGTCGAGCTGCAGCGACCGTTCCTCGCCGGTGACCGCGAGCGCAACGCGCTGCTCGTCACGCGCGCGCGCCGCCTACGACTGCGCACCGTTGCGACCGGCAACGTGCACGCTCATGCCCACTCGCGCGTCCCGCTCCAAGACGCCTTCGTCGCGCTGCAACACCATCTGACGCTGGAATCGAGCGAGCCGCTACGCCGCCCCAACAGCAGCCACGTGCTCGCCTCCCCAGCGGCGATGGCCGCTCGCTTCGCCGATCATCCCGAGGCGCTTGCCGAGAGCGGTGCGCTCGCCGAGCAGCTGCGCTTCGACCTCGCCGCCGACCTCGGCTACCGCTACCCCGGCGTCGAGGACGCGGATGCCGGAAGACGGCTCGCCGAGCTCTGCGCGCTACGCCTGCGCGAGCGCTACAAGGGCGTCGCGCTGCGGGAGGCGCGCGCCCGGCTCGAAGCGGAACTGCGCGTGATCGAGCAGCTCTCGCTTCCCGGCTTCTTCCTGCTCCACCACGAGATCCTCGAGCTCTCGCGCGAGGTCGCCGCCGAGATCCGCGGACCCGACTCGGCGCGGGCGCTCCTGCCGCCCGGGCGCGGGCGCGGCTCCTCGGTCTCCTCAATCGTCTGCTACTTGACCGGCCTCTCGCATATCGACCCGCTCGCCAGCGCCCTCGCGATGGGGCGCTTCCTCAATCCCGAGGTGAGCTCGCTGCCCGACATCGACCTCGACTTCCCGCGCGACATCCGCGAGGCCCTGATTCGCCGTGTCCACGACCGCTACGGTCGCGACCGCGCGGCGCTCGTCGCGACCTTCCCGAGCTTTCGCGCGCGCGGCGCGATCCGCGAGCTCGGCAAGGCGCTCGGCCTGCCGCCGGGCGAGATCGAGCGCACCGCGCGAGGCGCGGAGGGCTATGGCCACAACGTCGGGAGAGACCTCCAGAGCGCGCTAGGCGAACGCTCGGCCAGCGGCCGCTGGGCCTGGTTGGAACGGCTCGCCGGTGAAGCGCTCGGGCTGCCGCGCCACGTCTCCCAGCACCCCGGCGGGATGATCGTCGCAACACAGCCCTTGATCAACTGCTGCCCTGTCGTGCCGGCGGCGATGGAGGGACGCCAACTCGTTCAGTGGGACAAGGACTCCTGCGCCGACGCCGGCTTCCTCAAGATCGACCTGCTCGGACTCGGAATGCTCTCGGCGGTCGAGCGCTGCGTCGAGCTGATTGCACGCACGAGCGGCCAGCGGATCGACCTCTCGCGGATCCCCTTCGACGACGCCGAGACCTTTGCCGCGATCCAGGAGGCCGAGACGACCGGTGTCTTTCAGATCGAGAGCCGCGCGCAGATGCAGTCACTGCGCCGCACGCGTCCCGAGAACCTCGAGGAGCTCGCCGTACAGGTCGCGATCATCCGTCCCGGCCCGATCCAGGGCGGTGCCATCAACCCCTACATCGAGCGCCGCCAGCGCCTGCGCGAGAACCCCGACTACGAGCCGCCCTGCCTGCATCCATCGCTCGCGGAAGTTCTACGTGAGACGCTCGGCACGATCATCTTCCAGGACCAGGTGCTCGAGGTCGCCCAAGCATTCGCCGGCTTTGGTCCGGGCGAGGCGGATGGCCTGCGCCGCGCGATGAGCCGCAAGCGCGCGAGCGTCGCGATCGAGCGCTACCACGAACGCTTCATCGAGGGCGCCCGCCACCACGTCGGCGCCGAGCCCGAACTCGCCCAGCAGGTCTGGGAGATGGTCGCCGGGTTCGCCGGCTTCGGCTTCCCCAAGGCCCACAGCGCCGCCTTCGGCCTGCTCGCCTACCAGTCGAGCTGGCTACGCGTGCACCACGGCTCCGAGTTCCTCTGCGCGCTGCTGAACGAACAGCCGATGGGCTTCTACCCACCCGACAGCCTCGCCCACGAAGCACAGCGCCGTGGCATCGAGCTGCGCGCGGTCGATGTCAACGCCTCCGCCGCCGAGTGCACCGTCGAGGGTGGTGGCGCCGTGCGGATTGGCCTTGGCTACGTGCGCGGCGTGCGCGCAGACGAAGTCGAGGCGCTTGTCGGCGCACGCGACGCAGATGGGCAGTTCACGAGCCTCAGCGAACTGGTTGCGCGCGTGCCGGCGGCGCGGTCCTCACTCGAGCAGCTGGCCTGGTCCGGGGCTTGCGACGCATTGACGGGATCTCGTCGCAGCGCGCTCTGGTCGCTTGGCGTGGCGCTCGGGGGACGGCGCGGGCCCGGCGGCACCCAGCTCGCGCTGCCACTTGACCTTGGCCCCCCTCCGGCGCTCCACGAGCTCGGCCGCTGGGAGCGCCTGCTCGCGAACTACGCGACGAGTGGTATGACGCTCGACGACCATGCTCTCGCGATACTGCGCCCGCGCCTGCACGGCGTCGCGACGAGCTCCGAGCTCGCCCGGCTGCGCCACGGCGCCGCCATCTCGGTCGCAGGGATCGTCGTCGCACGCCAGCGTCCGGAGACCGCGAGCGGTGTCGTCTTCATGCTGCTCGAGGACGAGCACGGGACGATCAACCTGATCGTCCCCCCCGCGCTCTATGAGCGCCGCCGCCACATCGTCCGCGCCGAGCCACTGATCCTCGCCAAGGGCCGCCTCGAGCGCCCCCCGGCCGGCGGTGGCACGATCAACGTGCTGGTGCGCGAGCTGCGCACGCTCGACGACACGATCTCGGAGGATCCTAGATCGGTCACCCACCTCCCTGCGCGCGGGACACGTGAAGGTAGTCCCGGCGCCGCCGACCTGCGCGCAGTAGCACCGCCAGCCCAGAGCTTTGCCTCCGGCCGTCGCCGCTGAGGCCCAACCGGCCTTCCGACGGCGCGCGGTCAGCCCCGAGGGCCTATGGCACCGGACGTCGCGCGCGGTCCGAGACGAGCAAGAGCAACGCCAGCAACACGAAGTTCATGATGATCGAGGATCCGCCGTAGGCCACGAACGGCAGCGTCACCCCGGTCAGCGGGATCAGGTCGGTGACCCCGCCGACGATCACGAAGACCTGCACCGCAACGACGAATGCCAGCCCCGTCGCGAGCAGTTTCGAGAACGAATCGCGCGCGAGCGTCGCGATCTTCAGCCCGCGAGCGACGAACAGCGCGTAGACGACGAGCAGACCGGTCGCGCCGACGAGGCCGGTCTCATCCGTGATCACCGAGTAAATCATGTCGCTTTGCGGGATCGGCACAAGCGAATCACCGTGCCCGAGGTAGAGGATCGACTGGTCGAAACCGGTGCCGATGATCCCACCGTCAGCTTGCGCGAACAGCGCTTGGGCGAGCTGGTAGCTGCCGTTTGGCGCGAGGTACAGCGTCCTGTCAAACGGATGCTCCCAGTCCAGCACCCGCGCATAGATGTGGGCCACGTGCGTCCCGAGGTAATAGGCGCCGGCAGCGAACAGGATGAGCCCGAGAAACGGGAACGAGAAACGCCCCGTCGCTACGTAGAGCAGAGCAAGAAATGCCCCGAAGAACATCAGCGACGTCCCGATCTCGCGCGTTATCAGCAGCACGCCCATCGCCGAGCCCCAGACGAGCAACAGCGGCCCGAACTGCTTCATCGGCGGCAGCGTCAGCCAGAGGATGCGTCTCCCTGCGGTGACGAGCAGCTGGCGGTTGTCGCGCAAGTACGACGCGAGGAAGATGACGATCGCGATCTTCCCGAACTCGGCTGGCTCGAAGGAGATCGAGCCGAAGTGGATGCTCAAGTAGGCGCCGTTGACCTGTTGACCAATGCCGGGAAGCCGCGGCAACAGGAGGCTTCCGACGCCGACGATCGCAATCAGGTAACGGTAGTTCTCGAGCTGCAGGTAGCGGCCGTCGCGTAACGCGATGATCGTGGCCGAGAAGAGGAGCAGGCCGACCACCATCCACACCCCCTGCTCCCGCGCGTAATTGGGGATCCCCGGGTAGTTGCTGATCCGGTAAAGCTCGACCAGCCCGATGCTCGACAGCACCGCAGCAAGCGGGAACAGGTAGGGATCCGCGAATGGCGTCGCGCGGCGGATCACCAGGTGTGTCGCCAGGCACAGCGCTAGGAAAGCCGCGCCGTAGGTCAGCGAGACGCTCGACAGCTTCCCTTCGCTCTGGATGAAGATCGCCGCGAACCCCGCCGTTACGAGCAGTGCCGAGGGGATCAACCCGATCAGCTCTCTGTTGCGCGGGCCGAGCACCCTGAGGAGCGTAGTCGGCGCGGCCGATCGAGCGCGAGCGCTGCCGATCAAGCGCGAGGCTAGGGCGCTTCGGCGGCGGCGCCGTCGAGCGCCGCGTTGACGAGAGCATCAGCGCGCGCATTGTCCTCGCGGCGCACCGTGCGTATCGACCACTGCTCGAAGTCGGCCAGCGCAGCCCGGGCTTCCTGGAACAGCGCGACCATCGACGGATGCTTGACCTTGTAGTCGCCGCTCAGCTGGCGTGCCACGAGCTCGGAGTCGTTGATCAGCTCGACCTCGGTGGCGCCCAGCTGTTTCGCGCGCGCGAGACCGAGCAGCACGCCGCGATACTCGGCGACATTGTTCGTCGCCGGCCCGAGCAGCTCGCTTGCTTCGTCGAGCAGCTCGCCCGACGGGCTCGCGAGCGTCGCGGCGGCCGCCGACGGACCGGGGTTGCCGCGCGAGCCGCCGTCAACGTGGACGACGACCTTCACTCAGTGACGAAAGCGCCCGATTCGCCGTAGAGCGGCGGCAGATCGCCGCTGACGCGCCGGCGCCGGCGGTCACGCAGCGTGCGCTGCTCACGCTTGCCGCCGCTGAGCGACGGGTTGCGCCGCTCGTGCTCACGACGGTCGACGATCACTTTCATGTCAGGGTCGCCAGCGTAGTGCGCGCGCAGCGGCTCGAGCAGGTCCCCCTCGAGCTGGCGGGGAATGACGCAGTACGACATCAGTTGAGCTTATTACCTATCCCGTCGCGGCAGGTCGCTCGCTCACCCGCGAGCGCAGCGCTAGTCCGCTGCCAGACCCAGGTTGCCGTGCTCGTCGGCCAGCGCATTCGCGGCCTGCAGCTCGCTGCCCAGCTCACTCGGCTCATAGCCTTGCCCTCGCAGGCGGACAGCGGAGTTCTCGAGGTCAACCTCGAAGCGATACCAGCAGAGCTCCCAGACGACGAGCACCTCGACCAGCGAACCGCCATCGCCGCGACCGGCGTGGACGTAGGGCGCGCCTAGCGAGCGCACCACGCCGGCGATCGTGCGCGCGTGCTCGCTCGCATTGAACAGCACGAGCGCCCGGCCGGCCTGCGCGTCGGCACCGCTGGGCACCGCCTGCACGTGGTGGGGCAGATCGTCGTTTGCGACCACCTGGACCTCGCCCGCGGCCGCCTGCTCAGCCCGCCGCTCACGCGTCGCCGGGTCCACTTGCGGCTGATCGCGGCGGCCGCGCAGCCGCGCTACGAGCGAGCGGGCGCGCTCCGCGTGCGCCGCTGGAGCGAGCTCGGCGACCTCCGTGCCTTCGCGGATCCAGCCCTGGCGATGCGCACGCGTCGTACACAGCTCACAGACAGCGTGCGCCCGCTCCTCGTCGTAGTAGGTGACCGTATACTCGCCGCGCAGCAGGCTCCGCTGGCAGATCTCGCAGACGGCCGGATCCCAGCGCATCTTGAGCTCTCGCGTAGCCACCGCCGCAGCCTACAGTCCGAACGCGGCTCTAGGCGTGCACGGCCTCGCGACTTGCCGCGGCGAGGATCTTCTGGACGAGGTGTCCCGGGACCTCTTCGTAGCGCAGGAACTCCATCGTGTAATCGCCCTGTCCACCGGTCAGCGAGCGCAGCTCGGGGGCGTAGCCAAGCAGCTCAGCCATCGGCAGCTCTGCCTTGACCTCAGTCATCGTGCCGACCGGGACCATCCCCTGCGGGCGGCCGCGGCGACTGTTGAGATCGCCGATCACGTCGCCGACCGTGTCCTCCGGGATCGAGAGCGTGACCAGCATGACCGGCTCTAGTAGCACTGGGTCGGCCTGCTCGAGCGCCTGCTTGACCGCCTGCGAGCCGGCCAGCTTGAACGCGAGCTCCGAGGAGTCGACGCTGTGAAACGCGCCGTCGAACAACGTCACCCGGACATCCTTGACCGGGTAGCCGGCGAGCACGCCGTGCTCGAGCGCCTCGCGCGCGCCTTTCTCCACAGCCGGGATGAACGAGCGCGGGATCGCGCCGCCCTTGATGTGATCGATGAACTCGAACCCGGCACCGGGCTCGCTTGGTTCGATCGTCAGCTGGCAGTCGCCGAACTGCCCGCGCCCGCCCGACTGCTTCTTGTGGCGACCGTGCGCCTTCGCCGATCTGCGGATCGTCTCCTGGTAGGGGACACGCGGCGGCTTCAGCGTCACCTCGGCTCCGAAACGCGCGCGCAGGCGGTCGATGATGACCTCGACGTGAATCTGCGACAGGCCGGCGACGATCTGCTCGCCGGTCTGCGGGTCGCGGTGCAGGTCGATCGTCGGATCCTCCTCCTGCAGGCGGCGCAGCGAGCTGAAGACCTTGTCCTCGTCGCCCTTGGTCTTCGGCTCGATCGCGAACGCCATGACCGGCGCCGGCAAGCGCTCGGCGGGCATCTTGATCGGCTCATCGCGCGCCGCGAGCCAGTCGCCCGCGCGGGTGTCCTTCAGCTTTGCGACGCCGCCGATGTCGCCTGGTCCGAAGGCGTCGGCGTTCGTCGTGCCCTTGCCGGCAAAGACGATCAGCTGGCCGATCCGCTCCTTGGAGTGCGCGCGCGTGTTGGCCAGCTGCGTGTCGTGCGCGAGCGTGCCCTGGTAGACGCGCAGCAGGTTGATGCGACCGGCGAACGGGTCGGCGCGGGTCTTGAAGACATAGGCGAACAGCTCGCGGTCGGCGAGCGGCTCGAGCGTGATCTCGTCGGTCTCGAAGGCGCCGTGTTCGACGGGCGAGGGGAGATCCTCGACGATCGCGTCGAGCAGGCGGTTGGTGCCGAGGTTGCGCGTCGCGACGCCGCAGACGACGGGGAAGATCGAGCCGTGGTTGGTGCCGCGGCGCAGCGCGTCGACGATCTCCTC
>DATAJI010000256.1:0-2467 GCA_036262195.1 Solirubrobacteraceae bacterium | reverse complement strand
CACGCGACCGATCGCTCGCAGATAGAGGCGCAACGAGTCGAGGCTCGGCTCGACCGCCAGATCGAGCTCGAGCGGGGCGGGTTGAGCCTCCTTGGCCGGGTCCTCCAGCTCGCTGGCGGCGGCTCCCGGGCCGACGAGCTCGATGCTGTGCTCCTCGAGGTAGGCGTAGAGCTCGTGCACCTGTTCCTTGGAGGCGTCCAGCTCCTCGAGCACGCTCGCCACCGCGTCGATCACGAGGTAGCCGCGTTCGTGGCCCTCGGCGATCAGAACCGCGAGATCGGCAGCCTCGGCGATCGGAGGCTCCGCGACTGCCACGACACCGTCATTCGCCGACGCATCGGCGGCGAGAACCTGCATCAACTGGCTCCTCTCCTCGAGTCGTGAACCCCTCCAGGTTCCCGACGCGGCAGATTGTTAGCACAGACGCAGCCGCGGCAGCCGTCGCGCGCTCGGAGCGCTGTAGGCTGATCTCAAGGAATGACTGAGCGAGCTTCGAGCGTCCAGGCCGCCGACGTCCAGGCGCAACTGCCGAGCGTTGCGATTGGACTGTCGCGCGTCGGCGTCCGCGACGTCGAGAAGGTGATCCGAATCCGTCAGGACGGCGCCGAGCAGCTCTTCTCCGCGCAGATCGAATGTTTCGTCGATCTCGGGCCCGAGCAGAAGGGCGCCCACATGTCACGCTTCGAGGAAGTCATCAACGAAGCGATCGGTGAGGTGATCCTCGGCGAGTCCGGATTCCGCGCCGAGCAGCTCGCGGAGCGCGTCGCCGAGCTCGTGCGCTCACGTCAGGAGGCGCTGCGCGCGGAAGTGACGATCGCGGCGCGCTACCCCGAGCATCGCCCGGCCCCGGTCTCGGGGATCAATACGCAGGAGATCTACACGCTGTACGGGATCGCGGTCGCCTCGGAGCGCGGTACGCGGCGCGTCGTTGGCGTCGCGGCGCCCGGCATGACGGCCTGCCCGTGCGCGCAGGAGCTGGTGGCGGCAGACGCTCGCGAGCGGCTCGAGGACGACGGTTTCAGCCTCGGCGAGATCGAGCGGATCCTCGCGGCGGTGCCGGTTGCAACCCACAACCAGCGCGGCCTCGGCACGCTCCATGTCGGCGTTGGCGAGCACGACGTGCTCGCGATCGAAGCGAGCACGCTGCTCTCGATCGTCGAGAACGCGATGTCCTCGGAGATCTACGAGTTGATGAAGCGAAGCGACGAGGCGGCGGTGGTCGCTCGTGCTCACGCGCGTCCCCGGTTCGTCGAGGACTGCGTGCGCGAGATGATCGCTGGCGTGATCGAGGAGCTGCCCGACCTCCCCGACGACGCCTTCGTCTCCGCGCGCCAGGAGAACCTCGAGACGATCCACCAGCACAGTGTCGAAGCTGAGCGCCACGGCACGCTCGGCGAGCTGCGCCGCGAGCTTGCGGGCGGCAAGCACTCGCTGGCGCAGACGACGATGCGCTCCTGGCTCGACGGCTGAGCTGCGGCCGGGAGCTAGTTGGTCGCCCCGCCGGCGCGTGACTGCTCGAGCCGTCGACGCATGCCGAAGAAGTAGTCGAGGCCTGACGCGACTGTGATCGCGACCATCGCGTAGACCAATGCCTCGAGCCAAAGCGGATGGTTGCGGACCGTGATCACGCCCAGGATCGCCGCGATCTGGACGCAGGTCTTGAGCTTGCCGAAGTTGCTCGCTGGCATGATCACTCCGGCCTGCGTCACCCCAAGACGCAACACCGTCACCGCTAGCTCGCGCGCGATGATCACCATCGCGACCCACGCCGCGAGGCGGTGCAGTGAGACCAGCGAGATCAACGCCGCGACGATCAGCAGCTTGTCGGCGAGTGGGTCCATCAGCTTGCCGAAGTTCGTGACCGAGCCGCGCGAGCGCGCCAAGTAGCCATCGACGAAGTCAGTCATCGAGGCCAACGCAAAGACGATCGCCGCGAGGATGTCGCCGTCACTCGTTTGCCCGAGCAGCGCGACGATCAGCACCGGCACGAGCAGGATTCGCACCACCGTCAGGAAGTTGGGCCAGTTGAGCGACGCCATCAGCTGATTATTGTCTCCAGTGCGAACGTAACCGCCGCGAAAGGGGGTAACTCAGATGGAGAAGCGAGCACTTGGCAAGGACGGGCCGCTCGTAGCGGAGATCGGGCTCGGGTGCATGGGGATGTCGGCGTTCTACGGGTCCGGCGAGGACAGCGAGTCGGTCGCAACGATCAAGCGTGCGATCGAACTCGGCTCCGGCTTCCTCGATACGTCCGACATGTACGGGCCGCACACCAACGAGCTGCTCGTTGGCCAGGCGATCGCCGGCCGGCGCGACGAGGTGTTCCTGGCGACGAAGTTCGGAATTCGCGTCGAGGGCGGGCGCCGTTGGATCGACGGCAGTCCGCGGTGGGTCCGCGAAGCCTGCGAAGGGTCGCTGGAGCGGCTCGGCGTGGATCACATCGACCTCTACTACCAGCACCGCGTCG
>DATAJI010000255.1:0-2613 GCA_036262195.1 Solirubrobacteraceae bacterium | reverse complement strand
CCGTCATGTTGTGCAGCGGCGGCAGGTAGTACTCGAGCGGCGCTGAGCCGAGCTCCTCGAGTGTGATCACGCGCGGCCCCGCGAGCTTCGCGCGGATCGCCTCGACGACACCGCGCCAGTCGCTTCGCTGCAGGCGGATGTTGAAGTTCGCGTCGATCGTCACCGCGAGGAAAGCGAGCGCGATCACGGCTGCCAGCATCATGCCGGTGCGACCCCTACCGGGTGCCGCGACGCATACGGCGATCAGCGCCGTGAGCGGAACCATCGCCGCGACCACGTTGCGTGGTGCGAGGTAGTCGGCGCCGCCAAGGGCCATCGCGAGCGGGATCAACACACCGCAGGCGACGATGACGAGGGCCAGCAGCGCACCTCGACGCGCGCCCTGACCCACGCCACGCCACAACCCGAGCGCGATGCCGGCACCGATCAGCAGCGCGATCGCCAGCTCGATCGTGTGCCCGAGCGGCGCGCCTGAGTAGCCCGTCAGGTAGTACTGCGGAATCGCCTGGATGCGCATCGAGAGCGCCCAGCGCGAGATCCATTGCGTGCCGTGGCCGCCCTGAGCGAGGATCAGCGGCACGAGAGCCAGACCGACGACCGTCGGCACGGCGACTGCGGCTAGCGTCGCGCGCCAGCGCGATCGGTCGCGCAACAGCCAGAGCGCCATCGGAACCAGCAGGAACACCTCGAAGTAGAAGCTCAGCAGCGCGAGCGACGCGCTCAGCGCGAAGGCGACCAGCCGGCGCGGCGTGGCCGCACGCTCCGCGCGCAGGAAGCAGAGCATCGCGACGGCGGACAACAGCACGTAGAGCGCGTAAGCCCGTGCTTCCTGTGAGTACCAAACGAACAACGGGTTCACCGCGACGAGGCCCGCACAGACGATCGCCGCGCGGCGGCTGCTGTTCGCGCCGGCGCTGAGCTCGCGGCCGGTCGCCCAGGCGACCGGCACCGTCAGCACTCCCGCAACGGCGGAGGGGGAGCGCAGCGCGATCATCCCTGTGCCAAAGATCCGCGACCAGGCCCAGGTCACGATGTACCAGAGCGGCGGCGTGTTCTCCGTTTTCGCGACGCCATGGAGAGTCGCCGCGAGGCTCGGATGGAGCACATGAACCGGCGTGAACGCCTCGTCGTACCAGAAGCTCTGCAGGTCGAGAGTCGAGAAACGTAGCGCGGCAGCGATCAGCGTCAGCGCGGCGAGCGGCCACCACGCGGGAAGCCGAGCGAGGCCGCCCGGCGACTCGTCGTCGCCGTGTGTGCGCGAGGCGAACCCGCCAGTCTCAGCGACTCGGCTCAAGGCGGCCATGTAACCACACCGGCGGCGACGCTCCGCGGACGCCCACCCACCGGTTACGAGCGGAGCGGCCATGGCCGGGCGATCGGTCCCGCGGCGCGAGGTGCCCGGTGTAGCGGATTGCTGCGGTCAGCCGCGATTATGTGGTGATCGTGGCTGCTGCCGAGGCGATCGAGACCTTTGCGTGCTTCGGCGGGGAGGTCACGGTGATCGTCATGGGTACAGGACCGGCGGGTGCGCCCGTCGACGCTGTCGCCGCGGTCAAGCGCCGCATGCTCGAGTGGCACCAGCAGTTCTCGCGTTTCGAGCCCAACAGCGAGCTGTCGCGGCTCAACGCTGACCCGCACGAGACCGTGCCGGTCAGCCCGGTGATGGCGGGCTTCGTCGACGCTCTGCTGACCGCGGCGGCGGCGAGTGGCGGGCTTGTCGATGCGACACTCGTTGGCGAGATCGAGGCCGCCGGTTACTCCGAGCACTTCGACAGCGAGCCGGTGCCGCTTGCGCATGCGCTGGAGCTCGCGCCCGCGCGAGTGCCCGGCGGACCGAGCGATGCGGCCCGCTGGCGGGAGGTCAGCGTAGATCGCAGAGCAGGGACGGTCACGCGTCCGCCGGGGGTGAGCCTCGACAGCGGTGGGATCGCGAAGGGGCTCTTCTGCGACATCCTCGCGGGCATCCTCGACGGCCATCGGAGCTATGCGATCGACTGCGCCGGCGACGTGCGGCTCGGTGGACGCGACGCGCTGCGGCGGCCGGTCCAGGTCGCGAGTCCCTTCGCGGACGCGATCCTTCATGTCTACTCGCTCAGCGGCGGCGCGGTCGCGACGAGTGGCGTCGGTAAGCGCAGCTGGCTCGACCGCGACGGTCGGCCGGCGCACCACCTGCTCGATCCGGCGAGCGGCCGTCCCGCCTTTACGGGCATCGTCCAAGCGAGCGCGGTCGCGGCGAGCGGCGTCGAGGCGGAGTGGCGAGCGAAGGCCGCGCTCCTCAGCGGTCCGAGCGGCGCGCAGGCTTGGCTGGCGCACGGCGGGCTCGTCGTCTACGACGACGCGAGCTTCGAGCTCGCACCGGCGGCGCGTTAGGCTTGGCCCTCGGTCATTGCGGCGGGTGGCCCGCCGCGTCGGCGACAGAGGGGTCTCCTACATGCGAGTCGGGCTCGTCTTGGGCGGTGGCGGCGTGGTTGGTGCATCGTGGATGGTCGGCGCGCTGCAGGCGCTTGAGGACGAGGTCGGCTTCCGCGCTGAACACGCGAAGCGGGTGCTCGGAACCTCGGCCGGAGCGCTGGTCGGAGCGCTCGGCGCCGCCGGCATATCGCCGCAAGAGAT
>DATAJI010000254.1:0-2987 GCA_036262195.1 Solirubrobacteraceae bacterium | reverse complement strand
GCGCGCCGCCTGGTCCGACCCCGATCGAGACCAACATCTTCGGCGGCGACTACGTCGTTCAGATCGGCGGCGTAAAGCTGCTTGGGCGCGTCTCGACTGGGCAGGCCGTCGTCGGGCGCTTCACGAACGGGAGCCTGGTGCATGTCGTTGTCCGCACGGCGCCCAGCCGGTCGATTTTTGTCGGGCGGATCCTCAGCGTCCTTGGCCTCGCCGGGCTCTTAGCCGTGCTCGCCTCGACGGCACTTGGCGTTCGCCTCGTGGACGTTCGACGGCTCCCCGGCCGCTTCGCGAGGCGCGCCGGAGTCGCCGGCGGTCACTGATCACCGCTCGCACGCCGATAGGCTCCGGCGCCGAATGCACATTGGTCTCAATCTGATCTTCTTGGTCCCCGGGGAGACCGGTGGCATGGAAGTCGGTGCGCGCGAGACGATACCGGCGCTCGTTGCGGCCGCCCCGCCACAGACCCGGTTCACCGCGTTCGTCAGTCGCGACGCCGGCAGCGGGGCGTGGGGCGAGATCGTCGACAAAATCGAGGTCCCGGTTCGAGCCTCCAAGCGCGTGGACTGGGTTCGGGGCGAGCAAATACTGCTGCCGCGCATGGCGCAAGCTGCCGGCGTGGACCTCCTGCACTCACTCGGCTCGACGTCGCCGGCCTGGGGACGCTTTGCGCGGGTGACGACCGTCCACGACCTCATCTATCGGATTCTGCCCGAGGCGCATGGAGGGGTCCGCGCGCTCGGGATGCGCGTCCTCGTTCCGCTCGCAGTGCGCCGCTCGGACCGGATTGTCGCAGTCTCGGAGAACACCAAACGCGATCTCGTTTCGATGCTTGGAGTCTCGCCGGAGCGCGTCGATGTCGTCTATCCGGGCTATGGCGCGCGGAGCGGGGTCACGGCGCTCGACGAGCGCGACCTGCGCCGGCGTCTCGACCTGGGGGACCGGCCGGTTCTGCTTTCGCTCTCAGCAAAGCGCCGCCACAAGAACCTCGAGCCGCTGCTCGATGCGCTCGCCGAGCTCGAGTCGCGGCCGATCCTAGTGATGGCCGGCTACCAAACTGACCACGAGTTGGAGTTACGGGCCAGGGCGGAGGCGCTAGGGATTGCGCCCGATGTGCGCTGGCCGGGCTGGCTCTCAGATGAGGAGGTCGAGGGCCTGTGGGCAATCACCGTCGGGTTCATCTTTCCTTCGCTCTACGAAGGCTTTGGTGCGCCGCCGCTGGAGGCCATGGCACGCGGAGTCGCGGTCGCCTGCTCCAACACCGGCGCAACACCGGAGATTGCGGGAGACGCTGCGCTGCTGTTCGACCCGCGCGATCCGCGAAGCGTCGCGATCGCGCTGCGGCGGCTGCTTGCGGGCGGTGCCGACATCGAAAGGCGCAAGCTGGCGGGCATCGCGCGCGCCGCCGAGTTCAGCTGGGATCGCACCGCCCGCGGCCTGCTTGCGGTCTACGAACAGGCACTTGCCGGGCGTCGGGACGCGGGCGGAGTCTGACCGGGGCCCGACGCCCTCTTTAGACCTTCGGGCCTTCTGGACGAGTTTCCGAACCTGGCCGCCTATGTTGCCCGCGGCGAAGCGCGGCGCGCATACGAACGGGCTTTCGCCGCCCAATGGGCGATCAACGCCAGTCACGCCGCCGACACCGAGGTCACACCGTTGCGCTGAGCATGCGCAAGTCAGCAGCTGCAGATTCGTCCTCGATCCGGGGCTTTGGCTGCGGGGCTTGTGGTTTGAAGATGGGGGTCCGCGCGGCGCAACATGGGTGGTTCGTCCGATGCCGGGTGCGCGGACGCGCCGTAGCTTCGGTTGCGTTATCCACGCCACCGGAGGAGGCACCACATGTTTACACCAACGGTCAGAAAGGTCAGGAAGGTCAGGAACCTGGTGTTCGCGATGGTCGCTGCGGCGATGTTGTGCGCTAGCCCCTCGTTCCTGGGGGGCGCGTCGGCACTCGCGCGCCCGGTCGTAGTCCGGGGTCACCAGACGGCCGCGATCGTGAGAGTCGATCCCGCGACGGCGCTCGGTGCCGGGGGACTTGACGCCGGTTGTTCGGTGAGTGCGTTCGTCCAGGCGGAGATTGGCTATGACCCTTGCAGCCAGGACAGGGCTGCGACCATGAGCGCCGATCCCGCGACGGTGAGCGCCGATCGGGGTTAACGAGACGGCGCCGTGACCGTGAGCGCCGATCAAACCTGTAAATATTTTGGCGCTCGTTCGCGAACTGCGCACGCAGGCGCCGACCATCTTCGTGCTCGAGGATGTGCACTGGGCGGATGAGGCGACGCTCGACGTTTTGCGGCTCCTCGCTCGCCGAGTAGCGACGGTTCCCGCGCTGATCCTCGCGAGCTACCGTGACGACGAGCTCGACCGCGGCCACCCGCTGCGGGTCGTGCTCGGCGAGCTTGCGAGCAGCCAAACGGTTGTGCGCGTCAAGCTCGCGGCGCTCTCGCGCGCGGCCGTGGCGCGGCTGGCCGAGCGGGACGGTGTCGACGCGGACGAGCTGTACCGTAAGACCGCGGGCAATCCGTTCTTTGTCGTCGAGGCGTTGGCTGCGCACGCGCAGGAGGTGCCGGAGACGGTTCGAGACGCGGTGCTTGCCCGTGCTGCGCGGCTGCGTGCCGCGGCGAGAGGGTTGCTTGACGCGGTCGCGGTGGCGCCGCCGCAAACCGAGCTGTGGCTGCTCGAGGCGCTCGCGGGGGAAGCGTTGGAGGGCCTTGACGAGTGTCTGGGGCAGGGGATGCTCACCTCCGTGCCGGGCGCTGTCGCGTTCCGCCACGAGCTTGCCCGCCGCGCGGTCGAGGAATCCGTTGCGCCCGGGCGAAAGGTTGAGCTTCACCGCAAGGCGCTCGTGGCGCTGGCGGACCCACCGGTCGGCGCGCCCGACCTGGCGCGGCTTGCCCACCACGCCGAGGCGGCAGTTGATACCGACGCGGTGCTGCGATTCGCGCCGCTCGCGGGGGCGCGCGCGGCGTCGCTGGGCGCGCACCGCG